>CANHIS010000080.1 GCA_947460255.1 Bacteroidota bacterium | reverse complement strand
ATCCTCTTTAAATTGTTGGACTGCTTGATCAAATCCGTAATCGAAAATTGAAACTAAGCCTTTCACGATGGCTCCAGATTCTCGAAGTGCTTGAACAGCTTTTAAACTGCTCTTGCCTGTAGAAATCAAATCTTCTATCACAACAACTGTTTGACCTGATTCAATGATTCCTTCAACTAGGTTTTCCATTCCATGTCCTTTGGCGGCAGCACGAACGTAAACAAATGGAATACCTAATTCTTGGGCAACCAAAGCGCCATGAGCAATGCCTCCAGTAGCAACTCCTGCTATCACATCAGGTTTTTCGAACTTT
This sequence comes from Bacteroidota bacterium, assembly GCA_947460255.1. Lineage (GTDB taxonomy): Bacteria > Bacteroidota > Bacteroidia > M30B66 > M30B66 > CAMCXT01. Next base: position 16,312 of record CANHIS010000080.1, on the reverse strand, counting down.
TCAACGATAGCTCTTGAAATTTCCTGACGAATAAAGGTGCGCACTTTCGGATAGGAGAGTGTTAGGCGGTTGTCGCAATAAATAGGTGACTTCCAACCTGAGGCCCATAAGAAAGGCTTGCTCGGCTGAAGTTTTATCGCTTTTATTTGCAATAAGAAATCTGCTAGTTGTTCTGCAGTATCTTTTTTGAAGATCATGCCGCAAAAATACGTCGTTTACCTCAACGGAAAAGCCCTACTTTTCAACAATCCGCAAGACGTTCATCCACAGAGCAATCTGTTTATGATCTTCTACGGAAATTCGATTGATACATTAACTGAAGCCCTTAACTGGCTTGATTTACAAGACGATGTAAATGCCTCTGCCTACCTTCCAGACCTCCCAGCACCAGCCGGATTAGAATTGTTGAAAAAGAATTTTCAATACCTAAAAGCTGCAGGTGGCATCGTACAAGAGCCATCAGGTAAAGTACTCATGATCAATCGACTTGGATGTTGGGATCTCCCAAAAGGGAAAGCCGAAAAAGGAGAATCGGATGCAGAAACAGCTGTTCGAGAAATCATGGAAGAAACTTTGATTCCTGAAGTGTTAAATCCTGTATTTCTGCATGCTACGTGGCATACCTATCCGCACAAAGGCAAAACTGTGCTTAAAGAAACTGTTTGGTTCATCTGCACAACTTCGCAAGCATGGCCGCTAGTGCCTCAAACCGAAGAACAAATTACTGAAGCTTGTTGGGCTTCCAAAAATGAACTTCAAGAAATGATGAAAAACACTTGGCCATCTATCAGAGATGTATTCGATGTATCGAATCTTCTCAACGTTTGATCAAGTTCAAAAATGCCGCTTCAACACCAGTTTCTGGACCTTCGGCTGGAGCTTGAAAAATCGCTCCTTTCCTATCGATTAACATATAAGTTCTTGCCAACGATTGCTCACAAATCTCAATAAATTCTGGAGAACAATCTGCAAAGGAAACAATATCGAATCCAGTTGATAACTCGGTATTTGCTCTATAAAGGGCAGCTTGAGCAGACGTTCGAACAACAACCAAAAAGTTCATCTCTGTTTTGTAACGCGTGTACATTCCTTTGAGCATCAACAATTCACGACGAGTTTCTTCATCAAATACAGGGTAATAACAAAGATAAACAGGCTTTCCTCTTAATGCACTCAACTGTTTTCTTTCTCCATTGATCCTGTATGAAAAATCAGGAACCATCTTTCCTTTCTGAAATCTCTCCCAATCGTATAACATCAATTTTGCAATGGAAGAAACTTCTGGCTCCTCTTCAATGCTGTCGAAATGGCGAGTGAGTTCTATCAAGACCTTTCGATCAAACTGTTTATTCGACGCTTCCTCATAAATCCCCAACAAACCAATTAAATCTCGCACTGTTTCGTTGGTGAGGTTTGTATCTTTCTTGAGTTCCGACCAATACTGAAAATGATTCGAAGTAAGTATGGCTTGTTTTAAACTATCGCCCGATGGACTGTTCAACTTCTGGCGGACATATCCACTAAACAATGCTCGAAAAGCTTCCATGTAAGCAGGATTGTCTACATATGGTTGTTCAGAAAAGAACATCCTTGCTAAATCGCTTCGCTTTCGAACATCTGTCACAATTTCGCAATAAGCTGTTCGATACGTCAAATAAACAGAGTAAAAATCTGCTGAAACAAAAGGCGTCGACTTCCTCAGAGTGTCAGCAAAATAGCGCATTTCCTTGTTCCTTCGAGCTGGAGGCAACATGCTAAATTTCAACAATGAATTGTCGCACAACGAATCCAAATTGATGATCTTTTTGTTCAGTGCGATGGAAGTTCCTTTTACGTACTTCCATGTCTCATTCGAAGCATCAAAGTCCATCCAAAGTGAATCTTTATCATTGAGATAGACCGATGCAGAAGCCTCACCAGCATTTAATTGAAAGTTCTGCGTTTGAGACCAAAAATCCAATGTAATTGGCAGATAATCTTTAGTAAGAATCACATCATACACCAACAATTCCTTCATCACTACTGGATCTGAAAACCTGGTCACTTGGCAAGAACTGCCTCCTCCGGTAGATCTTAGCATCAGTAAAGCTCTAAATGGAACCGCTTGAGCAAACATCAAACACGTTTGAGAAGTGAACCAAAGTGTCAAAATGATTTTCATGTAATTACTCATCGAACCAAAACGCCAATCATATTCATAAAAATATACAACCCAATCAGAATTTAACTGCCTGAGGAACGAATTGCGATGCATCTCCCCCATTTCTCAAAATATCGCGAATGATCGATGAGGATATTGCGACATGTTCGGGCAATGCTGTAACAAAAATTGTTTCCACATTATAAGACAATGACTTATTCATCTGCGCAATCGGGCGTTCATATTCGAAATCGGAGGATGTTCTCAAACCTCGGAGTATAAATCCTGCTCCAATTTCCTTACAGAAATTCACAGTTAAGCCTTCGTAAGCTGTGACTTTCACGCTGGGAACATCCTTAAATATCGCAGTAATCCAATCGATCCTTTGCTCCAAGCTAAACATGTTTGCTTTGGATGAATTTTTCCCCACAGCCACAACGATTTCATCGAAAAGATGAAGACTTCTGCAAACAATACTCTCGTGCCCAATTGTGAATGGATCAAACGACCCTGGGAATACAGCTATCCTTTTCATAATCAGGAATTGTGGATTGGGTTAAAGAAAGAAAAGTGTACTTTCCCGTAGTGGCGTGTTTCGATATAACCCGGAATTGCTGTAAATTCGATGTTTCCTGGGTGTTCAACCACCAAAATTCCGTCATCCTTTAGCAATGGCTTCGTGAGAATTCCTTCCACAAGATCTCCATATTTATCGTAATCGTATGGTGGATCTGCAAAAATCAAATCGAAACGATCGCGGCTTCTTTCGATGGCAATCAATGCATCAGTATTGTAAACCTTCGCCACTTTCGGAACAAGTTGATCTGCATATTGTGCGATGAACTTTACACATCCAACATGCTTATCCACAGCAATTACCGAAGATGCACCACGAGAAATAAGCTCGAAAGTGATATTCCCCGTTCCTGCAAAAAGATCAAGTGCAACAATCCCTTCAAATTCAACTCGGTAATTGAGATAATTAAACAGGCTCTCTTTCGCCATATCCGTGGTTGGACGAACCGGCAAGCTGGCTGGAGCTGTTACACGCCGACCTCTGAATTTTCCACTAATGATTCTCATGTGCCGGATGTAAAAGATTGAGATAAAAATGATCCTGTAATTTCGTTGTCCCATCCGCCGGAGGCGCAACAACCGGCTCTTTCGAGCGATTTAAAAAACGCAATTCTTTGATGTATTTGTAAGCTGATGTGTACAATGCCGAACCAGCATCGATCTCTCCGCCGAGGTGCAAAATTACTTCATCACGGTTGAAATGGTGTCGATCGTAAGCCAATAATATGAAATACACAAAATCGTCGGGTGTTTGGAACTTATAAGAATTACAGAGCTCCAATCGTTGGTCTTTCATCACTACCAAATCCATTCGAAAATCCTGAACATGACAAAAAACGGCATCTGGACGGCTATTCTCAGAGCTTACCTTTTGTAGAAGATGATACAGATAGTGGTGTTCGGTCGAATCCGCACCCAACTCTTGTAAAAGCGGTTTCCATGTTTCTGGAATGGCATAAAGGACCCTAATTCCTTGAATATTCAAAACATTATCTTGGATAATTTCGCTATCGTTCAACGGATGCACCAATGCCAAAAGATCTTTCGCTGAATTGGTTTCGAACAATGCTTCTGGCACCAAGGTGTATTTCGGAGTTACCCAAATCATTTCACGCGACTTGAAATCTTGTCGCACCAAAGGATGGCTTCTCAAAATTCTGGCTGCCGCCTGATGTGTTTGAAGGCCCGAATATCCCGCCCGAACGGTATACTTTTCAACCAAAGGGAATCGATGCAGCACCGGATCGAACACCGCAATCAACAATTCCTCGTCAGACAGCTGAATGCGCAGCACACAATGTTGCAATTTGTCTGGTTGAAAACCAACATCAGCATAACGTAAAAGTGGAACAGGCTCGAACATCGGGGCACACTATCTTTGCGGCAAGTTTAACCCAAAACCACCGATTGACCAAGAAAGAGTTTATCGATCTGCTTAGCAGAAACCTCGGCCATCAGCCTACAAACGGGCAATTGCGGCTATTTAACCTGCTCACCGATTTTTTGGCATCGCAGGAGAAGGACCGCGTATTTCTGCTTCGAGGCTACGCTGGAACGGGAAAAACGAGCATCGTGAAGGCTTTGGTGAAGACCTTCCCTTCCACTCAACTCAAAACCCAACTTCTTGCGCCTACAGGCCGCGCTGCCAAAGTACTTGCAGCCTATTCGGGACAGCCGGCTTACACGATCCACAAACGGATCTACTTCACCCAAACGGGCGACTTGGGCATGCATTTCAGCTTGCAGCGGAACCTTTTCAAAAAAACGCTCTTCATTGTGGATGAAGCCTCGATGATTGGCGGTGAAAATTCCGATTCGGAGCACAATCTTCTCGCCGACCTCATAGAATACGTGATGAGTGGCGATGATTGCCGCTTGATGCTAATCGGCGACAATGCCCAGCTTCCGCCGGTAGGCTTAGAAGACAGTCCTGCGATTGATAAATCTTTCCTTGAAAGAAACCATTACCTCAAAGTAACTGAAACGCTTCTCGATGAAGTAGTTAGACAGGGTGAGGATTCTGGAATTTTGTGGAATGCGACGAAAATTCGCGACCAGTTGAATTCGGGTGAAAATGTATTTCCGAACCTCCATACCAAGGAATTTCCGGATGTTTTTCGCATCACCGGACAAGATTTAGAAGATCACCTCAATTTCGCCTTCGGCAGATACGGAGCCGAGGAAGTACTTGTGGTTACGCGTTCCAACAAAAATGCAGGATTGTACAACCGACAAATCAGGGCGCGGATTCATTGGCAGGAAGAAGAAATTGCCAACGGCGACCATTTGATGATCGTGAGAAACAATTATTTCTGGCTTCCCGAAGAATCGAAACAAGGATTTATTGCCAATGGCGATACGGCCGAAATTCTCAAGCTGGGCAAGCGTTACACGAAAGGAAATTATCGTTTCGCGGATGCACAAATCCGTTTCGTAGATTATCCAGAACAAGCCGAAACCGACGTGCGATTGCTGCTCAATACCCTCGATTCTACGCAGGCAAACCTCAGCTACAATGAGCAAAAAGAGATTTATGCACTCGTGGAAGAAGATTATATGGATGTTCCATTAAAGGCCGAACGCCGTAAGAAACTCAAGCAAGATCCCTACATCAATGCGCTTCAAGTGAAGTTTGCATATGCAGTAACTTGTCATAAAGCCCAAGGTGGACAATGGAAATGCGTCTTCGTTGATCAAGGATTTTTGCAAGACGATATGCTCGACAAAAGCTTTTTACGCTGGTTGTACACTGCTGTAACCCGCGCCACAGAAAGACTTTACTTGGTGAATTTCAGCAAAGAGTTCTTCCCCGACGAAGAAACCGAAACGTTTTATTGACCACTTAATGGCAATCGTTACTTTTGCGCGATGAGAATTTTGATAATCTGTTTGCTGCTTTCCCTTCCGGGGATAAATTACGCCCAGTTCCAGCAGATGAACATGAATCAGAATTCGGGCAGTAGCGGCTTCGATTCAACAGGTGTTTCTAGGGATTCATCGAATGTGGAGTTCACCACTTTGGCATTCACGGAGCAAGGAAGCGGCATGATGCAGCGGGAATCCTACTCACTCGATCGTTTTCAATTGTATCAGCCGTTTTACCGCACACAGCTCATCAATACGAGTTTGGGAAATAATGGAAGTGCGTTCCAAAATTTGATATATAACCCTGAATTCAACCGCGGATTTAACTGGGGTTTCAGGACATTTTCAGCATACACCTTCCAGCCCGAAAACCAAATCTTTTATGATGCACAATCACCCTTCACCAAAGCGATGTATGTGCAAGGAAGCAAACAAGAAAACTATTTCCAACTGCTTCACACCCAAAACATTGGAAAAGCACTGAATTTCGGAATCGATTATCAGCGTATCAATTCGGAAGGCTTTTTCACACGATCATTAGCTGCACATTCTAGCATTCGCTTGCACGCTTGGCTTCGACCGCAAAAAAGCCGTTACCAAGCCATGTTGGGATTAACTTACCACAATGGTGCAAGTCAGGAAAATGGAGGTCTTACACCTGCTGGTGATAGTTTGTTTTTAAGTCAGTCGATCGATAACCAGCGCCTGTTTCCAGTTTGGTTGCAAGATGCTAAGAACAATGTGTTTCAAAACGGGGTGTTGTTAAGGCAAACGTTTGATTTGGTATCGAAAAAGCCCGATAGTTTGAACACCAGTGGTGGGATTTTACGATTGCAACACACTGCAGTGTACGGTTTCAACCGTCATGCGTATTTCGATGAAGCGCCCGACTCTGGATTTTACGGAGTATACGTTTCGTCAGGAATTAACTTCACTGCGTGGATGCAAAGACGCGTGGTTTCTGAATCTGCATTGTTGCGTTTAAGCACTCGGCCCGACACTGGAAGCTTGGTAAAAACCGAATACAAAGCCTTTGTTCGTCAGCAGTGGATAGAATTGGAATCTACACCAGCCATTGGATTGGATTCTTTGAAATTCAACACCTTGAATCAAAGTGCTGGTGGATTTTTCAGATTGAGAAATAAAAGAATAAATCTATTTGCTGAGGCTGAAGTATTTTTCGCAGGCTACAATGCAGGCGATTTGAAGCTTTCCGGTCAACTCGCCGTGCGACCTGGTAAAAACATGCAACTTATCGCAGGATTAGAAAGTTTTAGTCAGGAAGCAGATTACCAATTGCAGCGCTTTGTCTCGAATTTCAATACTTGGACAAATGATTTTTCAAAGATTAATCATTTGAAAATTTATGGAGATTTAAAATTGCCGAAATTGAATTTAATTCTCGGTGGATCCAATCAAACAACAGGCAATTTTATTTACATAGATTCAACTGGAACACCCAAGCAAACCTCAACAGTAATGAATGTTTTAGCTTTTTCGTTGAAACATCACTTGAGATTTTGGAAATTCCATTTGCATTCAAATATTGTTTACCAGCAAGCCAGCAATACCGATTTAATGAGAATTCCAGAAATTCAGTTTCAGGAGAATTTCTTTTTTGAATCGATTATTAAAAGAAGCAAAACCACGATTCGATTAGGAATTGATTTCTTTGGCTGCACTTCATTTTCGGCATCAGGATATTTGCCTTACAGCGGATTATTTTATTTGCAAAGTACAGGTCAAAACACAGGCTTAATACAAGCTGATGTTTATCTAAGTGCCAAAATTAGACGCGTGCGAGTATTCGCTAAAGCTGAAAATGCGAGTTATCGATTAACACCTGAAGATTATAGGTTAATGCAGGGTTATCCAATAACTGGTAGATCCTTAAAGTTTGGATTTAGCTGGGTATTTTTTGATTGATTTTTACGCTTTGCAATCATTCTGTTAAAATCCAAGAAATCATTCTACCAAAAGAAATAAAAAGACCCATTTCCGACATTTCCAAGCAACTTCTCAACATTCCTCTCAAGTGAAGTTGATTAGTTTATTTTTGCCTCAAATAATCTGAACATGAAAAGATTGATACTCACTATTTCTATTGCATTAGCTGCTTTCGTAACACAAGCCCAACTTGCACCTGGTGCAATCGCATTTTTAGGCTTTCAGGCTGACGCACCAGATGCATTTGCTTTTGTTACGCTTCAAGACATCCAAGCAGGCGACTCGATCTTCTTCACCGACAATGGCTGGAGCGGCTCTGCATTCTTCACCAACGAAAACTCCATGAGTTGGAAAGCAAATGTAGCTGTGCCTGTAGCAACAATTATCAAAATACAAGATCCAGACAATGCAGCAATTCCAAATGCTTTAATTACTGGCCCTGGAACAACTCGAGGAAAGATAACAACTCTTGGCGTTTCTGGTGATCAACTTTTTGCATATACAATCGGCACAGGTGGATCTATAACACATATTGGTGGATTTTCTACAAATGGATTTTTAACCGTATGTAACGAAATAGGTACTGGCAATACTGCATCTTCTTGTTTACCATCAGAGTTAACTCTTGGATTAAATGCCTTACAATTGAATACGAATCTTGCTGGACCATCAAATCCAGAAAACGGTTATTTAAATCTTACTAATGTTGAAGGGTCAGTAGCAGAAATTCTAGGAATAATAAATAACCCAAGTAACTGGGTCAACAACAATGATTTATTGCTAGGCGGAATTGCAGCTTGGCCGAATTGGAATTTTACCTTTGGCCAAGAAGAACCTTCAATTGTGAATTTTTCAGTATCAGCTGTTAGCGTTACAGAAGGCGGAAATCCTGTGAATGTTAACTTTTCAATCTCTCCGGCACTTATCGTACCTAAAAATATTGCAATACAAATTGACGTAACTGGGAATGTCACAGCAGCCGACCTTATCACAAATCCAGCGCACACCAGTGGCCTTGTAAATGTTACGATTCCTGCCAACGTTTCTACTTTCTCCTTCAACATAAGCGCAATTGCAGGCGATGCAACCGAAGGCGACGAACTCACTTCAATCTCAATCTCTGCCGCAGATCCAGGAATTACAATCGGTCCCGACAATTTCATCAACATGGAGATTATCGAAGACCTGAATACAAGCTTCGTAACGTTTCCAGTAGGGACTTCTAATTACAATTTCATCGAAGGTGACGTACTTACTTTAAACTTAGCAATCAGCCCAATAAATAGCACCGAATCAACATTTAGTATCGAAATCCTTCCTGGCAATGGATTCGAGCAAAACGACTACACCACGGTGCCCCAAGAAACTGGTGGCTTAATTACATTTACAGTGCCTGCAGGTCAATCATCAGTGCAACTGGAAATCAATTTTAACGACGACCTCAACGTTGAAGCGCTTGAAACTGCACAGTTAAATTTAACAGGGCTTTCAGGCAATTTTTCGCTAGGCGTACTTTCGTCAATCACCATAAACATTACCGACAACGACGCCCCTGTAAACTTCCCTACATTGTTCATCAACGAATTGATGTCGGCAAACACAGTAACTTTCATCGACGCTGATAACTTGCCTGATGATTGGATCGAGATTTACAATGCCGGTTCAGAACCAGTTGATTTGGCTGGATTATTCATGACCGACGACATTCAAAATCCAAGTAAGCACCAATTTGTTTCTGGCTCTCCGGAAATAACAACTGTTCCTCCCGGAGGTTTTAAAATAGTTTGGGCCGACGATAGCTTGTCACAAGGTCCATTACATGTCAACTTTACACTTCCTTCCACAGGAGGTTTTATTGGCCTTTACCAAGAAACGAATGGAGGCACAGGAACATTCTATGTAACTGTTGATTCCATTACCTATCCGCAACTTGCTCTCGACAAAAGCTACGGCCGCGAACAAGATGGCGAACTGCCTTGGGTAATTTTTAACGGCGCAACACCCGGCACAAGCAACGAAGATGTTGTTGGATTCGAAAATTCATCAATGAACAAATTGGTAGCCTATCCCAATCCAGTACAAGACAATTTTACAGTTCGCTTGGTATCCGACGAAGTCGCAACAATCAATGTACACGATCTTACTGGTAGATTGGTTTGGAACAATCAAACTGCTCAAGCACTCGTAAGCATTCCAACGCTTCATTGGGAAAACGGAACTTACATTGTTGATGTAACGCAAGGAGCAAAACGCGTCGCATTAAAAATTCAAGTGATTCGCTAAGCATTCATGCACAAAACTTGAAAGGTGATTTCGAAAGGAATCACCTTTTTTTGTAGCCTAAATACATAAATCCAATAACCTAATCATTCTGTTAACTTTGCACAATTAATCATCAGCTTTACTGCAACTCATTCTAAATGCTTTGCGTAAAATGTTAGGTTTTCGAAAACTTATATTATGCGTAAAATCGCTACGGCACTAATTTTTATTGGCATTTCATTGTTTCACCTAAATGCGCAAACACTTCCACCAGGAGCAGTAGCATTTGTAGGTTTTCAGAGCGACCAACCTATTTCATTCGCATTCGTCAATCTAGTTGATCTTGAACCCAATACGACTATTTCGTTCACCGACAACAAATGGGGCTTCGATCATCTCGTTACCTCCGAACAAACCGTTCTTTGGACTAGTCCCGACACAATACTTCCTGTTGGTACCATTGTAAAACTGCAAGACAATGGAAGCGAGAACATGCAGGTAATTGGCGCTGGCTCGACCATTGGGCGATTGTATATCATGGGCGGCCAAGGCGATCAAATCCTTGCCTACACTGGCGCCGAAGAAGATCCGTCGTTTATTGCAGGCATCAGCAACAGCAATTGGCAACCCACATGCGATTCGCTTACTTTTTTCCAATTCAGAACTTGCCTTCCCGTGCCTCTTGAAAACGGTGTCACAGCCGTTTCGTTTACAAACACGCAGTCGTTTAACGTGGATAACGGTTATTTCTCCGTTTCCCCTTTCCAAGCTACTGGTTTGGATATGCTCACGATCATCAACAATGTGAATTATTGGTTTATGGACAACGCCGGTGCCGGCGGATTTGGCAACTGGCCTAACTGGGAATCCGGAAGTACGCAACCATTTCCATCGTTGATTGAATTCACCCAAGATAGCTACTCGATTCTAGAAGGAGGAAGCCAAGCAACAATTACATTGAGCATGAGTGCCGCACAATTCACTCCGCAAACTGTGGTGATCAATGCGATTGGCTTCCCAGGTATAACATCAACGGATTTCAGCACAGTCCCTGGCTTAATTAACAACAACATCACCATCGACATTCCAGCCAACACGACCGAAGTAAGTTTTAGTGTTCAAGCACTTTTAGATGGTTTTGGTGAACTCAACGAAAACATCACCTTCACCATTGGCGCGCTTTCAGGCGGATTAATCCCTGGAGATCAAGACAATACACAGGTCACTATCGTAAACACCGATCAAACATTTTCGCAAATCAACTTCGATAGCGACACTTTGTACGTTACCGAAGGTGCTGGACCAATTTCACTTGGATTAACCATTAGTCCACCAGCGGCAGCGCTTTACTCAATAGTCGTTACAGCCTTCAATGGACCAAGTGTTCAAACCGATTATCTCACCTCACCTGCACTTGGAAATAGTCAAATTTTATTGCAATCTGCTATCAATCAAACCTCATTGAGCTTTAACCTGAACACTTTCAACGATTTCTTGATCGAAGCCGATGAAGTGGTACGATTCACAATCACGACTGTGTCAACTGGACTTCAAATTGGAAACACCAGCAGCGTTGTGGTGATTATCCGTGATAACGACAATGAGCCAACTGTGTACATTCCTGAATTGTTCCTCAATGAAATCTGCTCTACGAACAATAGTTTTCCCGACGAAAATGATCATTTAGACGATTGGATTGAACTTTACAATGCAGACACTTCAACAGTAAACATTGCAGGATACAAAATCACGAATAACTTGGGCAATCCTTCTTTGTTCACCTTTCCGCCAGTGAGCAGCCAAACCACCATGGCGCCTGGAAGTTTCAAGGTTCTTTGGGCCGACCAAAACACCACACAAGGCGCATTACACTTGAATTTCACGCTCAATGAAACATCTGGTGGAACCATTGGCTTGTATGCACAGGACGGAGAAACTTTGATTGACCAAATCACTTATCCAGCACTCTTGCCAGGAACCACATTCGGAAGATATTTGGATGGAAACTCCAATTGGAAATTGCTCTTCTACCCTACTCCTGGCGCACCAAATTCAGATAGCATTCCTGATGTTGGTTTAAAACCAGGACTCGAAACCTTCGACGGATTGTATTCGATATTCCCAAATCCTGCCACAGATCAATTACAAATATTGAAAGTTGGCGAACATGTAGATCAAAAAATCACAATCCAAGTGTTCGATCTTCAAGGAAGGATTTGTGAAACAAATGTTTCCGAAACCCTCTTGGGAAAACATTGGACAACGAACACAAGCTTTTTAAATTCAGGCGTTTACACCATAAGAATAACTTCCTCCAAAAGCCAATCGTTGGTGCGTTTCATTAAACTTTAATTCAATCACATTGAGGGAACGTTTTAATAACTTCAGTAGCTAACTTATAAGTGTAAATATCTATTAGCTTTGTAGTGTTGTTCCGAATCGAGTGAAAGTCATCCTTCACAGTGTCCTTATATTTCTATTATTGTTGCTTCCAACATCAATGTTGAGAGGGCAAACAACCACGTCATGTTTTGAGATTGAGTCTATTTTGGCAGATGCTTGTGGTGGCAGCGAAGGCTTATCTGAAATGGCCCAAATCCTTATTGGTCCAAACGATTTACAAGTAAGCGATATTGATGCAGATTGGCCAAATATCAGTAATCCGTTTTTAGGTTTTTGCCAAAATGGTTCAACAGCTTCCTTAACTGCCGATATCAATGCAACAATTACAGGATGTGGTGAAGTATTAGAACCAACTGGTGGTGTTTTGCCTGCAAACGCAACTGTTGTAATTATTACTTCAACACAATACGATCCAACCTTAAATCCCTTCACAAATCTAAACGAGACCATTTATGTGATCTACCAATGTGGTGCGGAAACTGCGGGCAATTTCGCCAACAATGGAGCGAATCCGAGAACTTTAACCATCACATACAATGGGCCAGCAGGAAGCTGTAACGATGCAGTAACATATTTGCCGAACTCATTAACTGGTGGAGATGGATCAACAATTTCATTCGATTTCGCAGGAAATCCAACCTATGAAAACAACGGCTGTCAAGGTCTCTTAGAAACACTCGATCCAAGTTGGACGCCTATTTCTGTTTGTAACAATGAACCAGCATTTGATCTTTTTGATCTTCTTGATGGAACTCCAGGTGGCGTTTGGTCTGGAACTGGCGTAACGGGAAGTATTTTCAATCCTTCCGGATTAAACGGAAACATCCAAATTACATACACCTTAACGCCAGCAGGTTGCGCAAGTCCTGTGAGTGAAACGCACGCAATTACAGTGAACTTAAGCGGGAATGCAACTTGGACCATCCCTGCTTCTATTTGCAACGGTTCTGGTTTGTTCAACCTCAACACACTCATCACAGGAACAACAGGTGGAACTTGGTCGGGTTTTGGTGTTTCAGGAAGTAATTTCGACCCAAATGGATTGGATGGAGATTATGCTATCACCTATACAGTTGGAGCTGGAACTTGTGTAGTAGCGCTTCAACAAAATATCAATGTTGTAGTTTCTGCAAATGCTTCATGGACTCCTCAAACTCCTGTTTGCGAAGGTGATCTAGACATCGACCTTGCAACCTTATTGCTTGGAACTGCCGGTGGAACTTGGTCGGGAACAGGTGTAACAGGAACCGCATTCGACCCGAGCGGGTTAAACGGAAATATCCCAATTACCTACACAGTGGGAACTGGAGCCTGTCAGCAAACCAGCACCCAAAACATCAATGTACTTTCTTTGGCAGATGCCAATTGGACAGTTCCACCGCCAGTTTGCACTGGTTCGGCAATTATCGATTTATCCTTGTTTGTTACTGGAACACCCGGAGGAATTTGGTCTGGAACTGGAATTACGGGTTCCAATTTTAATCCTGCGGCTATCAGCGGAGCAATTTCAGTTACATACACTGTTGGATCTGGAAACTGCGCCTCAACAAACACACAAAACATCACAGTAAATGCTGGGCCCGATCCTGCATGGAATTTTGCAACAACCAATGTGTGCGAAAATGCTTCACCAATCGATTTGATGCTACTTGTTACAGGTCAATCGGGAGGGAACTTTACTGGCACAGGGGTTACGGCCAACTTTTTTAATCCAAACGGATTGAGCGGCCCTTACACAATCACTTATGAAGTTGCGCAAAATGGTTGTTTTTCAACCATGAGTAGGATAATTACAGTTTCGAATCTTCCAACTGCCACTTGGAATTCTCCTGGCACTGTGTGTGAAAATGAGTCCAGTTTCTCATTGGTTGGTTTTATAACAGGTACAACTGGAGGATCATGGACAGGAACAGGTGTTTCTGCAGGATTCTTCAATCCATCAGGTCTGTCAGGAGCTATAAATGTTACATACACTGTTGGAGCCACGGGATGTTCTTCAGCAGAAACAAATACAATTACAGTAAATCAAGCACCTGCTGCTCCAGTATTAACCGGAGATATTACCTACTGTGCCAATGCCTCACCACCTGTATGGACAGCCACTGGATTATTTACGATCTACTGGTATAGTGACGCAGGCTTGCTTAATTTGGTTAACACAGGCGCGAATTATACGGCTCCACAAATTCCCAATTCGGCAACCTATTATGTCGTTCAAGACGATGGAGTTTGTTTGAGCAGTCAGGCAACAATTTCACTCTCGCCTACACCAATTCCTCTAGCGCCTGTGGTAGCAGACACAACGATTTGGTGCGAAGGAACTGCAATTCCGACATTGAATGCATTTGCAAACAATACCATACGTTGGTACAACGACAATAATCTGTTGAATTTGGTACAAACTGGCCCTGTTTTCACTCCTACAGCAGATGAAGGTCTTACGTTTTGGTTGAGAGCTGAGAGCAATACCTGCTTAAGTGATACAGTGATAGCAGTAATCGTAGAAGTGCCGAATATAACCGCTGAAATTTTAGGAAACGATACCATTGATGCTTGTCTGCCTGTTGCTTTAGAGTTGGTTTCGGCGGATAGTTTATTCAATTATTGGTCAACAGGATCTGTTGATACCGGTATATGGGTATCTCGCTCAGGCATGTATTACCTCACAAGATCAGGCATATGTAATATTGCCGAAGACAGTGTTTTTGTGCGTGATGTTTCATTCAATGCGTTTTTCGAGGTTGGAAACACCGAAGGTTTTGCGCCAATTGATGTGCCTATGATTTATAACGGAGCAGATGCCGTTTCATGCACTTGGTATATTGATGGTGTAGAAACAGCTTTAAATGAAAATGGTAGTTTAACTTTTCCACTTGACACTATTTTCATTGTAAGACTTGAATGCGAAAATGAAACGGGTTGTAAATCGAAAGCTGAAAAAGAAGTTAACGTAGGCTTTATTCAACTTTTACTTCCTAATACATTTACACCAGATGGCGACGGAGTGAACGATGTTTTCAAGCCTGCGATGTATGGAATTCAGCAACTCGAAATGTCGATCTTTAACCGTTGGGGCGAAGAAATCTTCAATCGTTCAGGAATCGAAACAGGCTGGGACGGCAAAACCAGTTCTGGAAAGGTTGCAGAAGATGGAATATACGTTTGCGTGGTGAAGGCGATAGACAAAAAATTCTTACAGCACAAAGTTAACAGCACGATATTGTTGATTCGCTAACCCAAATGAAGCAATCCTTTGTGAGTGCACGATTTTCTTTCAGATCGGCTTCAACTAGCCGTCTCACAGTTTAAATTTGAAAGCAAATCTTGAGCATCAAATTAGGGCTATTATTTATTCTAGGTATTTAGCAGAATCTGCTTGATTTGTTCTTCCCGAGTAGCAAAAATTTCAACAGTATACTTAGTATTTGAATCGTCACATTTTACCATCAATCAAATGCTTAGCGTATGCGAAAGTGCGTCTTTGAGAATCGCATATTTTGAATAAACGATCGAGTTATCTCCAGAATCCACTTCGACCTTTAAATTATATACTACTGAATTCCAAATCATTAAATCTTATTCTAATTTATATGTTTGTACATATATTGTATCTACATATATTTGCTGCATGAATCGTAAAGAATTTCTCCGCAAAGGTTTGATTAGCGCAGGTGCAGTAACCGGCATCGCTGCTGTATCGAAGCTATCGGGCGAATCCGACCCGAAAACAGATCAAATTACAGGCTTTAATCATATCCCGCCTTTGGCACCAGAAAAAATGAGTAACGTTATCATCCATAGAGCATCTAGTCGTGGCCATGCAAATTATGGCTGGCTCGATACACACCATACCTTTAGTTTTTCTCAATATTACAATCCCGAAAGAATGCACTTTGGTGTGCTGCGGGTATTGAACGACGACATCGTGACAGGAGGTAAAGGTTTCGGAACCCATCCGCACGATAACATGGAAATCATTTCCATTCCCTTAAAAGGCGATCTTGAACACAAAGATTCGATGGGAAATGTGCAAGTGATCCGTGAAAACGACATCCAAGTAATGAGTGCGGGGTCAGGTATCACCCATTCGGAATACAACCGCAATTCAGAAACAGATGT
>CANHIS010000079.1 GCA_947460255.1 Bacteroidota bacterium | reverse complement strand
ATTTAAAAAAGCTGGTTTTGAAGAGGTAAGTTATAATGAAGATTTCATTCTTCTGAGACTTATGCTTTGATCCTTACCTTTGCCGAAAAGCTTGTGCGTTGAAATCTAGGTTGGTCATTCTTGCTGTTAGTTTGTTCGCACTGTTTAGCTACTATTGCTCTGAACCAAGTAATAGAGCAGAGGCTACAAGCTTTTTGAACTTGCACGATTCTGTTCAGTATGTAGGAAAGGATGTTTGTTTGCAATGTCATACCGACATTCATCAATCTTTCCAAGAAACTGGAATGGGTAAATCGTTCGATCTCGCCACACCTCAAAAAAGTGCCGGTGACTTTTCGAAAATCCATGTGGTGTACGACAAAGATCTCGATTTAAGCTATCGACCTTATTTCAAGAATGATTCTTTATATGTTTTCGAGTTTCGAGTAACGAATGGCGACACAGTACATAAAAGAAAGCAGTTTATTAAGTATATAGTTGGTTCAGGGCAGCACACCAACTCGCATCTCTACGAAGTGAATGGGTACATTTTTCAAGCACCGATTACCTTTTACACCCAAAAAGGAATCTGGGATTTACCGCCTGGATTTGAACAGGGGTTTAATTCGAGGTTCAATCGACAAATTGGCTTGGAATGTATGAGTTGTCACAATGGTTATCCGAAATTTGTAAAAGGATCGGAGAATAAATTCCTGAAGGTGCCAAATGGAATCGATTGTGAGCGTTGCCACGGGCCAGGCAGCATTCACATAAGAGAAAAACGTGAAGGGATTTTAGTGGATACATCTAAATATATCGACTATTCAATTGTAAATCCTGGCAAACTTTCAGTCGACTTGCAATTTGATCTTTGTCAAAGGTGCCACCTTCAAGGCAACGCCGTTCTCAAGCCCGGTAAATCGTTTTATGATTTTAAGCCCGGCATGAAACTAAGTGATGTGATGGAAGTTTATTTGCCTCGCTACGAAAACGATGAATCGCAGTTTATCATGGCATCTCATGCCGATCGCTTGAAGCAAAGTGCGTGTTTTAAAGTAATGGCCGAAAAGAATGCCGATGTAAATTCACTGCGTCCTTACAAAAATGCACTCACTTGTGTTACTTGTCATAATCCGCATGTAAGCGTTAAAAAATCAGGATCAACAGCCTTTAATGCAAAGTGCAACAGCTGCCATTCTGGTGCTGGAAAATCAATCTGTTCTGAAAAAGAATCTATTCGGGCTATTTCGAATAACGATTGTGTTTCCTGTCATATGCCTGTGTCTGGATCACTTGATATCCCGCATGTAACTGTGCACGATCATTACATCAGGAAGCGCCCCGTTGTTGTAACCTCTTCCCCTGAACGAGGGAAATTTAAAGGACTTTCTGCTATAAATGAGAAGTTACCTAGCAAATTGAGTCAAGCAAAAGCCTATATCCAGCAGTTTGAAAAGTTTGATCCCGACAAACCATTCATGCTCGATAGTGCAGCAATCAGGTTAAATGAAAACGATGAAAATGCATTTAAAAACAACTTCCATTTATTCATTCATCTGTATTTTGCAAAGAAAGATTATGGCAAAGTTGCTGAACTTACTAAAAGATACGGAGAGTCAATTTTGCTCGGGAAAATACTCAATAAACAGTCTTGGGATAATCAAGATGCTTGGACAGCCTACCGGATCGGTGAAAGCTTCTCAAGTTTAAATGCTCCTCAACAAGCCATTCAGTTTTTCAAAGTGGCCTATCGATTGGCTCCGTTTCAATATGAGTTTGCCAATAAATATGGGAGTGCCGCATTGTTTGTAAATGATTTATTGGAAGCAGAACGGGTATTTAAAAGGCTAACCGAAGAAATACCCGTTTATGCTCCTGGATGGACAAATTACGGCTACGTTAGGCTGTTAAATGGCGACGAGCAAACTGCTGAAAACTGCTATAGAAAAGCACTTGATCTAAATCCTGACTATACTCAGGCTTCCGTAAACCTGGCTGGATTGTATGCCTATCGAGGCAATAATGTTGAAGCAAGAACATTGCTCAATAAAATCTTAAAACGAGAGCCGAACAATCTTCAGATTAAAGATCTATTAAAGAAAATTCCTTTGCGTTGATTTAACTTCAATATGCCTCATTCACAACCTAAACTTTCTATTTTTGGCCCTTGATCATGGCAAAGAAAAAGGTTAGCAAGAAAAAAGGTAGTAACAAAGTTGGGGTCAGAAAAGTGCTTTGGGCTTTGCTAATCGTTTTTTGTGTGTCCTTGGCAGGGTCATTTCTTTATTTTTATGGTAAAGTGTTTAAGCCCAATTTAGTGCTTGAGACAGATCAAAAAGGTTTCGTTTATGTGAAAACAACCGATTCGTTTCAAGATGTTGTTCAGCAATTGGTCGACCGACAAATGCTCACCAACAAGGAGTCGTTTGTTTGGATGGCTGAATTTCTCGACTATGATAAAAAAGTTCGTCCGGGAAGATATGCTGTAAAAAATGGCATGAACAACAAAGACCTAGTTCTGCTTTTGCGTTCTGGTAAACAAGAGCCACTGAGAATTACCTTCAAAAGCATTCGATCCCGTTTTGAATTGGCAGGTAAAGTGGGCGAATTGTTAGAGGCAGATTCTACGGGTTTGCTAGATATCATGAACTCAACTTCGTTTGAAGAAAAATTTGGACTCGATGCAGAAAATGCATTAAGTGTGATTCTTCCAGATACTTATGAGTTTTATTGGAACACTACAAATGAAGCATTCATCGAAAAAATCGGGAAGTTTTATATAGATTTTTGGACAGTTGAGCGGAAGTCAAAAGCCAAAGCAATTGGTTTAACTCCTGCTCAAGTATCTGTAATGGCTTCAATTGTTCAGCAAGAGTCTGCAAGGAAAGAAGAATGGCCCATTATTGCTGGAGTTTACATGAACCGCTTTAACAAGGGCATGAAATTACAAGCCGACCCTACAGTGGTTTATGCAGTAGGTGATTTCACGATAAGACGTGTGAGAAGCAATCATCTTGCAGTAAATTCACCCTACAACACATACATGTATAAAGGTCTTCCTCCAGGACCAATTTATTTGGCAGGCAAACAGTGCATTGATGCAGTGTTGGAATACCAAAGACATAGCTATATTTACTTTTGTGCTCGTCCTGATGGTTCGGGCTTACACGACTTTGCTAATACATACGATGAACACCTCCGAAATGCCCGAAATTATCAACGCAGGCTGAATGAAAGAGGGATTTAAAACTAAAAATATGACAAAAATTAAATTTGGAACTGATGGTTGGAGAGCAATTATCGCCGACGATTTCACAGTTGAAAATGTTGCTAGAGTGACGGAAGGTACCGCCATTTGGCTCAAGAAGAATTTTGATCAACCTTCTGTTGTTGTTGGGCATGATTGCCGTTTTGCTGGCGAGTTATTTGCCGAAACAGTAGCCAAAGTGTTGCTTCAGCATGGCATAGCAGTGCACTTGGCAAAAGGATTTGTATCTACACCGATGATTTCTTTGGGTGCAAAAAATTATGGAGCAAGCCTTGGAATTATTATCACAGCCAGTCACAATCCTCCTGCTTACAATGGTTTTAAACTAAAAGGTTTTTATGGCGGTCCGCTACTTCCAGATAAAATTGAAGAAGTTGAATTGTTGATTCCAGATCAAGCAAACCACTCATATCGTGAAGTTGAATTTACAGCTCATGAAGCTAGCGGTTTATTGAAATGGGCGCCTCTAGAAGATGATTATTGCACACATGTGGAAAATTCATTTGATCTAGATGCAATCAGAAATTCTAACCTCGAGTTAGGCTATGATGCCATGTACGGTGCTGGGCAAAACGTAATTCGGAGATTGTTGCCCGACACTACAATGTTACACTGCGATTACAATCCATCGTTCGATGGCCAAGCTCCAGAGCCCATTGCACGAAATCTTCAAGAGTTTTCGGATATGATCCGTTTGGCTGAAAATATCGATTGTGGTTTGGCAACGGATGGCGACGCCGACCGAATTGGCTTGTTCGACAACGAAGGAAATTTCATTGATTCACATCACATTATTTTGCTACTGATCCATTACCTAAAGAAATATAAAGGCATGGATGGGAAAGTTTGTACAGCATTTTCGTCATCGGTGAAAGTGAAAAAACTATGCGACTTTTATGGGCTTGAATTAGAGACCGTTAAAATTGGTTTCAAATACATTGCTGGAATCATGATTTCTGAGGATGTGCTTTTGGGTGGTGAAGAATCGGGAGGAATTGCCATCAAAGGGCATATTCCTGAACGTGACGGCATTTGGATGGGACTTGTGATCTGGGAATTCATGGCAAAATCAGGAAAGAGTCTGCACGAGCTCATTGAAGAAGTTTATGAAATCACTGGGCCATTTAGCTTCGATCGCAACGATGTACATCTTCCGGAGGAGAAAAAGCAAGTAATTATCGCTGATTGTAAAGCCAGAAAGTTTACCTCATTTGGAAATTACAAGGTGGAAAGAGTGGAAGATCTCGATGGATATAAGCACTTCTTGAGTGAAGATTCTTGGGTGATGATTAGGCCATCAGGAACTGAACCTTTACTCAGAATTTATGCAGAAGCTGAGGATATGAAAGAAGTTCAGAAGATCCTTAAAGCAACGCGTGAAGTTCTTGGCGTATGAGAAAGTATTGGATTACTGGTGCATTCTTAATCGGAATGTTGTCGAGTGCATGGTCGCAAACTACTGGAGCAACATCATTTATTGAAATTGAAGCAAAAGGCACAGTGACCTTTTCGCCCGATAGCTTCGTGGTGCTCTATCGTTTTGATAAATCGAGCATTAACCTCGAAGACAGAGTGAAAAGGAAAGAAACAGAACGTCCAATTGAAGTGCGCGATGTTGAATACCATGATGTTGATTATGCGCACACTGACATTGTAGAGGCTGTTGCTGAAGAACCTGTAGCGCCACCACCCCCACCAACCACAGCCGAAATGGCTGAATTGCGAAAGCGCCGAGAAGAAGAAAGCCGACGTTCGCGCATTTTGAGGGATTCAATGCTTCAAATCAAACAAAAACGGGCAGATGAGTTTCTATCTAAACTGAAAAAGCTTGGGGTGAAAATTCCTACAAGTCGCTCCGAATCGGTTGAGGCATACAATGCTTACGAGAATTACAACGAATACAGGCAGGATGAATGGTTGCTTGTAGTTGGAATTGAACAATACAAGGATATCGATTCGTTAAGTTACGTTTACGGACAAGTTTTACGGTCTGATTTGCTCGACATCAGAATGAAAAACCATGATGACCTGAAAAAACGAGCCTACCAAAAAGCCTTCGAAAATGGCAAAGATGAAGCAGAAATACTTGCTTCTGCCATGAAGGTGAAATTGGGCAAGTTGGTTGAGGTCAAGACTGAAAGCATGGGCATTGAAGAGTTTCTGCCGATTGTGTTGAAGAAAGAATTGAGCCGCGAATTTCGCAAGCGAGACAATCTTCAACCTGAACTCTACCAAATGATGCATGAGTTGCAGATGGAATCTCCAAATGACTCAAAACCAGGATTCAATACGAAAGTTATTTCGTGGACTTGGACAGAAAAGGTTCACATCCGCTACCAAACCACTCAATAAGTTTAGAACGATTTATCCCAAAACAGAAAACCCCGGTTGTTGAAGCCGGGGTTTCTTATTTTTTGGAAGAAATTGGTTAAGACAATTTTTCTTTGATACGTGCTTTCTTTCCTTTGAGTTCGCGGATGTAGAAAATTCTAGCGCGACGAACAACACCTTTCTTGTTCACATCGATTTTTTCGATGAACGGTGAATTGTCCGGGAAAATTCTTTCTACACCTACACTATTCGAAATCTTACGAACGGTGAAAGTACGGGTAACACCAGTTCCTTTGCGCTGAATAACAACGCCTTGGTACTGCTGAATTCGTTCTTTTTCACCTTCTTTGATTTTGAAGTGAACTGTAATTGTGTCACCCGCTTTGAAAGCTGGAAGCTCTCTTTTTTCGGTGAGTTGTGCTGCTATGGTCGACAGAATGTCCATGACTTGTATCTGAAGGGGTTCTAAAAAAGGAGTGCAATATTAGGGAATCTTTTTCAAAGTTCGTCAGTTCATTTAAAAAAATATTCACTTCAAAATGTTTTGTTTACTGATCGAGTAAACCTGGTCTGCGAATCTTGGTTCTTTCGACCGCCTGATCGAACCTCCATTTATCGATTTGTCCAGCATTTCCAGACAATAAAACATCTGGAACCTTCATGCCCTTAAAATCTGCCGGTCGTGTGTAAACAGGTGGCGCAAGAAGATTGTCTTGAAATGAATCAGTGAGTGCAGATGTTTCGTCGTTCAGCACGCCTGGAATCAATCGGATGATTGCATCACTCACAACTGCGGCTGCCAGTTCTCCGCCCGATAACACATAATCTCCAATAGAAATTTCCTTGGTTATGTAATGTTGGCGAATGCGCTCATCCACGCCTTTATAATGCCCGCAAAGGATTGCAATATCCCCGAGAAGGGAGAAACGATTGGCCAATGATTGCGAAAAATTTTCCCCATCAGGAGTCATGTATATGATCTCATCGAATTTTTTTTCAGTCTGCAAGGCTTCCAAACAATTCACAATTGGCTCCATCATCATCACCATACCAGCTCCTCCGCCGAAGGCATAATCATCTACACTTTTGTGCTTGTCGTTGCTGTAAATTCGAAGGTTATGTATGTGCACCGAAACCAGTCCTTTTTGCTGTGCGCGTTTTAAAATCGAATGGCTAAACGGACTTTCTAGCAGCTCCGGAAGCACCGTTATTACATGAATATTCATTCAGCAAAAATAAGGTGTTTTTTAAGCAAGCGATGAATCGATACATTTGTCGCCCGTTCGAATACATCATCGAACTATATTTGTTTCATTGAACAAGCATTTATGAGTGATATCAGACACAATTGGACGCGTGAAGAAATTCTCGAAGTTTACAACACACCCCTGCTCGAATTGATTTTTCGAGCGGCTTCTATTCACCGAAAGCACAATAAAGGATCAGAAGTTCAGGTGAGCTCTTTGATTTCTATCAAAACAGGCGGTTGTTCGGAAGATTGTGGTTATTGCCCGCAAGCCGCTCGCTACAACACTGAAGTTAAGGCGCATAAGTTGATGTCGGTGGTTGAGGTGACACAATATGCTGAGCGCGCAAAATCTGGCGGGGCATCACGTGTTTGTATGGGTGCCGCTTGGAGAGAAGTACGCGATAACCGCGATTTTGATCGTGTGATTGATATGGTAAAAGCGGTAAATGAAATGGACATGGAAGTTTGCTGTACTTTGGGAATGCTCACCGAGCACCAAGCGCAAAGACTTGCCGATGCTGGATTGTATGCCTACAACCACAATTTAGATACTTCTGAAGAGAATTATTCTAACATCATTGGTACCAGAACTTATGATGATCGATTGAACACTTTGAAGAATGTTCGTAAAGCAAATATTACCGTTTGTTCTGGTGGAATCATTGGCCTTGGCGAAACTGTTGAAGACCGTTGTGGCATGCTGCATACCTTGGTAAATTTGCCGCAGCATCCAGAGTCGGTGCCAATAAATTCATTGGTTGCAGTAAAAGGAACTCCATTAGAAAACCAAGAGCCTGTTGAAATTTGGGAAATGGTAAGGATGGTTGCTACTACAAGAATTTTGATGCCGAAAACAGTCGTTCGTTTGAGCGCAGGTCGTCAGCAAATGAGTTTAGAAGGGCAAGCGATGTGTTTCCTTGCAGGTGCAAACTCCATTTTTACTGGAGAAAAACTGCTTACCACGCCAAATCCAGAGTTTGATGAAGACATGCAGATGTTCAAAACCTTTGGATTGACGCCTAAAACACCATTTCAAGAAGGCCGCCCTGTAACAAAGCAAGAAATGCTCAGCGAATAATTTACAATGTGAATCGAAACCTCATACTCTGGATGTTGGTGGCTTTTTCAGCCATTTTAAACGCTCAAGGCGGAAAGGTTTACTATGATCCATTGCGTGTAATTGCAACGGCTGATGAAACCTTGTCAGAAGCGGTTCAATTGATCCGTTTTGGAAACCCAGCGGGAGCTATTCGTTACATTAAAAGTGCCGAACCTGAAAGTAAACGCACTTTTGAAGCAGAGTTTTTATTGGGTTATGCATATCGGTTGCAGGGAGATTTGGATGAAGCAATCAATTATTTTTCTAAAGCTGCAAGACAACAATCACTTTCTCTTCCGGCTTATTTTGAGCGTGGAAATTGCTATTTGATTCGGAAGAATTTTAGTTTGGCTGTTTTTGATTTTGATCGTGCTATTTTGATCGACACCAATTTTGCGCCTGCCTACAACAATCGCGCGTATGCAAGAATTCGCAATTATGGCGAACAAAAAATGCCAACCCAGCAGTTGAAATTTGCGCGAAAGGACATGGAAAAGGTGCTTTCAATTACACAATCAGACAGCTTTATAGGGTTTGAATATTATTACAATCTTGGGCTACTCGATCTGTATATGTCGGAGTATGAGTTAGCAATATCGAGTTTTAACAATGCCGTTAAAGCCGATCAATCTGTTTCTAAGTTGTATTATTTTCGAGGTGCTGCTTTTTTCTTAGCGCGATACTACGGTAAAGCCCGAGAGGATTTTTCTACGGCGGAATCATTGGGTTTTTCTTCCGGTCAAGCCCCTGAGTTTTTGAGGGTTTTAGAACTCATCAAGCAACACGAAGAATCAACTGGCGAAAAGGTAGGAAAGTGATGAGGATGGCAGATGATTTCATGCTGAAAAAACTCAGTGATCGCAAAGCCTTAACAGCTTTTAGAAGTTTAAAATTGCGAGGAAGCGGTATCGATTTTTGCTCGAACGATTATTTGGGAATAGCTTCAAAGGATTTGGATTTTCAAAATTCTGCCTCTAACAAGTTTCAATCAAACGGATCTGCTGGTTCTCGCCTTCTGGCAGGTCATTCAGAGGAAGCAGAAATGCTTGAAAGTTGGCTGGCAAATAACTTCAATGCTGAAGCAGCTCTGGTTTTCAATTCGGGCTTTGATGCTAATTTAGGCCTGCTCTCAACGCTTCCCGGGAGGAACGACACGGTGTTTTACGACTGCCTTGTGCATGCGTCCCTTCGCGATGGAATTCGACTTTCTGCATGCAAGGCTTACTCTTTCCTGCACAACGACGTGGAGGATTTAAGGCGGAAAGCCCACTTGGCCAACGGCATTATTTACGTGGTGATTGAATCTGTGTATTCAATGGATGGAGATGAGCCTGATTTGCAATCCTTTGTGAATATTTGCAAGGAGTTTGGATGGCATTTAATTGTGGATGAAGCGCATGGATTGGGCATCCGCGGAGCGAAAGGAAAAGGCATTTCTTTTGGTTTCTCGAACTCCAGTGAAACATTTGCACGTGTGATCACATTTGGGAAAGCTGCTGGTTTTCATGGAGCAGCCATTTTAGGCAGCCGTGTTTTGATCGATTACCTGATTAATTTTTGCAGACCCTTTATTTATTCAACAGCTTGGCCACCTTCGGATTATCGAAAACTAAAATTGATGTTGGAGGTTTTGTTGGAGGCTGTTGAAGAGCGCAATCAATTAAGCATGCTCATTTCGCATTTCCGTGCGTGGCAATCAAACCAAACAAAATTTAAGTTCATTGGATCGTTATCGCCCATTCAAAACCTGATTGTTCCGGGAAATGTTGAGGTTTCTTTGCTTGCCGATTTTCTTCAAAACAATGGGTTTGAGGTGCGACCAATTAAAAGTCCAACCGTTGCAGAAGGCTCAGAAAGGCTGCGGATTATTTTACACAGTTTCAATACTGTTGGTGAACTTGACCAGTTAACGAGTCACTTAGATCTCTATAAATTAGGATGATTTTAATTTTTTCGATTTTGATGGAAGATATTTTTGGTGTCTTGTTGTTTAATCGAAAAAAGATCCTACTTTTGCAATCCCAAATTTTCTGAGGCCATGGTAAGAACATTCCAACCTTCACTTCGTAAGAGAAGAAACAAACACGGATTTCGTGAACGCATGTCATCAGCTAATGGTCGTCGTGTGCTGGCAGCTCGCCGTGCTCGTGGCCGTAAGCGACTCACTGTTTCTAGTGAGAAATTACACAAGCGCTAATTCATTCTCTTCATAGGACTTTAAGCGATCTACAACGGGTCGCTTTTTTTATGCTTTCCAGTATTCGAAAAGCTTTTTTACGCCTTTGTCGCTTAGGATATTGTGCCCAATTTCCAATTCTATGATTTGTGCGTCGGGAAGGAATTTTCTCAAGAATTTTCGGGTTTTCCTAAATTTAATGATCGCATCTTGTTTCCCTAAAATACAGGTAATGGCTAGTTTTCCTCTGTCGTTAAGCGCCCCCAAAACCTTGTAGTTTGGAATAGCTTCTTGATACGAAACCCAAGTATCGAAAAGTTGTTGACGCATGCTGACATTCGAAATTTCATGGCGGTAAAATTTGGCAGCTTTTTCTGTTATAAGCTTAGATTTTTCGCCTATTGTAATCAAGAGATTTGCAAAGGATGGAGATCCAACGAAATGTTGAAATAGCTTTTTGCCAAACCACGAGCGCGTTAAGAATTTGTAAGCCTTTGAAACAGGAAGACCATCAGGTGCAATCAGCCAAATTTCATTCACCTTGTCGGTGTTGTTTTGTGCAACAAACATGGCTATGCGCGCTCCGATTGAAAAACCCATGAGCGACACGAGTGTTTTTCCACTCTTTTCAAGAATTGCCGAAATCCATTTTTTTGAATATGCTTCATCAAAGAGGAATCCCTTTGGGAAGTCTTTCTGGTGGCGGTGAAACGCTAAATCAACAAGTAGAAAAGTGTATTCCTCTTGCATCAATTCTTCCATGTGACGGAAAACATCTGCATTTTGGCCGTAGCCGTGAAATGCAATCAGCAATTTGGGGCCTCTTCCGATCAAATCGGCCTTCCAAACCAAATTGTCTGCTTCGAATTGTATGGTTTTATTGGTGTCTGAAAACAATTGACTTCTTCGCGTCGATTTTATCCTTTACGCAAGATGAAAGTAATAATTTTATCGCATGCCCGAAGCATTGTTGTTGATCTTCTATTTGATCATTTTTATTTTCTTAACATCTATCCTGAAGGTGTTCAGAATGAAAGGATTGCCATTTTGGTCGGCTCCTCTTTTTCTGATTTTGAAGTTTCTCGCAGGATTAGGGTTGGCATGGATTTACAGCAATTTTTATTCGGATCGCTCAACAGCCGATGTTTTTAAGCTTTTTGACGACTCCAAACATCTTTATGCAGCCTTCGATCAGCATCCAGAAGATTATTTCAGAATGCTCACAGGTCTGGCTTCCGATGCGCCTTATTACGACCGGTATTTCAACCAGATGAACCATTGGTTTCCATCGTTTGAGGTAAATCAAGGTTTGTATTACGACACCCGAACGCTTATCAGAATCAATGCGTTCTTTCGTTTGTTCTCATTTGGTTATTACCCAATTCACGTCTTGTTGTTTAGTTTTTTGGCATTGTGGGGCTCGATGCTCACTTGGCGGGTTTTTTCAAGAGGCAGCGCGTTAAATCCAAAGTTGCTTATGGTATCGGTTTTCTTCCTTCCATCGGTGTTGGCATGGACTTCAGGAGTGCTCAAAGAGAGTGTCGTCATGCTTTTTACGGGCATGTTTCTTTCTGGTTTTTTCGCCCTTGCCGAACGTCGTTTCTCATTCAGAAATATACTTTCCTTGCTGTTCTCCATTTTAGGCTTTGCCGTGATGAAAGCCTATATTTTATTGGCCATTTTACCAGGAGCTTTGGCTTGGATCATTGTCACTTGGCGGAATTTTAAGCAACCTCGACTCACTTTTGTGCTTACTTTAATTGTTTCGGCAGTGCTTGCTTTGAATATTCAGTACTTGATTCCGAGTATCAACTTCATGGAAACCTTGTCGGTGAAACAACAAGCCATGTTGCGTTTGGCTTATTACACCGATTCTGGAAGTGTGCTTTTTGTAAATCCACTCGATCCTCGGCTGATGAGTTTCGTGAGAAATTGGCCAGAAGCCATGCTGAATGCATCTTTTCGGCCGTGGGTAACCGAAGCCAACAATGCCATGCAATGGTTTTCGGCGCTTGAGAACCTCGTTTTAGCACTACTCACGCTTGTTTGCATCATTTTTTACAAAAAGCAAGATTCACCAGGGAAGCTTGCTTTTTTGTGGTTTTGTTTGAGTTTTGTTTTGGTGCTGTATTCAATAACGGGCATCACTACACCAATTTTAGGAACATTGGTGCGATATCGTATGCCTGCACTTCCGTTCTTTGTGCTTGCAATTCTTATGATGACAGATTTGAAAAAAATGGTTCAAACTGTGAAGAAACTTTATGGCTATGAATAACACAATTTTAATTACGGGTGCTAGTTCTGGAATTGGAAAGGCATGTGCAGAAAGGCTTGCTAGCACTGGGCATCAGCTCATTTTAACAGCACGGCGAGCCGATCGATTGAACATCTTGGCAGATGAATTACGTGCAAAAGGCATCAAAGTTTATACGTCTATGTTGGATGTTCGAGATCGCGCTGCGTGTGAGGCCTTTGTTTATGAAATTCCTGCAGAATTCAGACACATTAGGGTGTTGATTAACAATGCTGGATTGGCAGCAGGTTTAGGGCCTGTACAACTAGGAGATTTAGACCATTGGGACCGCATGATCGACACCAATGTAAAAGGGCTTCTTTATGTTTCAAAGGCGGTTATCCCTTTGATGTACAATGTAGAAGGTGCTCAAATTGTGAATATTGGCTCCATTGCAGGGAAGGAAGTTTACCCTGGAGGAAATGTTTATTGCGCGTCGAAACATGCAGTTGATGCACTTACTCGTTCGATGCGGATAGATCTATTGGAAAAGGGAATTCGAGTGAGCTCTGTGAGTCCAGGGATGGTTGAAACCGAATTCTCAATTGTTCGATTTGATGGAGATGCCGAAAAAGCCTCGTCAGTTTACAAAGGTTTGGAACCACTTGTTGCCGATGATGTTGCCAATGCGGTGAATTACATCGTTACAGCTCCATTTCGAATTACTATTGCCGATATCTTGATTTTTCCCGCAGCACAAGCATCATCGCGAGACGTACTACGCAGAAACTAAATTGGAAGAACCTTGTCCGTTGGCTTGAATTCGAGGGTTCATCACCTTAAACCATAGCGGCGGAATGGTACTTAAAAGCATCATGGCTGGGTAGCCTGCCGGCAGGTGTGGGCTATTTTCGTAACTCTTCAAAATTTGATATTTTCTCGATGCTTTGTAATGGTGATCAGCATGACGTGTAAGTTCAAACAACATGATTCTTCCAAGCGCGTAATCAGAATTCCAGGAATGGTTCGGCTGAACTTTTTCGTAGATGCCTGGCTTAATTTCCCTTCTCGATAAACCGTAATGTTCAATATAATTGATGGTTTCGAGTAAAATTATTCCCACAAAAGCACTGCCTAAAAAAAGCCATCCTGCCAAGTTGCCAGCCAAAAAGAAAATAGAAACGACCAATACAATTTGAAAGAATTGAAACAGCAACATCAGATTTGCACTGCTGAAAAATGATTGATTGTTCTTTTGAAGCAGACCAAGTTGGATTTTCCAAGCAGAAATATAGCTTCCAACAATTGATTGTACCCAAAAGCCATAAAGTGTTTGGCCTTTTTTCGCGGTAGCAGGATCTTTGGGTGTTGCAACATACCGATGATGGCCGTGGTTGTGTTCTACCGAAAAATGCATGTACAATGTGCTGAGCAAAAGTGACCAAGCCATTAACTGTTCTGATTTTTTAGCGCGATGTCCCAATTCATGGGCAATGTTAATTCCAATCACTCCTGAACTTATGCCAACTGCGAGTGTCATTCCGACTAGCTGTAGTGGAGTGTAATCGCCTACATTGATAAGCCAACAAAATAAAATGATTGTTCCCCATTGAATAGGAACGCTGAGGTAAAGCATGAAATCGTAAGCCCGATTTGATAGAAGCGTTTTCTCTGCTTCATCGGCGAGGTTTTCATGACTTTGAGGAAGCAAAAATTCGGTTAATGGGATGATTGCAAAGGCAAAAATCACTGCAAAAAAAGCAAGATTTTCGGGAAATAGAAGCGAAAGAATTACTGAAACAGAGATCAAGTAACCACTTATGTATTTCATTTCTTGTAAGAGTTTTTTCATGTCGACTTCACATTTTCATCTACGTTCAAATATATGGAATCAGCCACAATGCAAACTCCCGACAAACCATAAAATCTGTTTGTTTCAAAAACAACTGCTTGGTTATCTTTGAACTTTCAATATTCCAACCGAATGAGAAGAATTCTCCCAATTCTAGTAGGCATTTCTGTAGTCTTTAGTGCAGTAATATTTTTCCAAGATAAAAAAGAATCAAAGTTTTTACCTGTTCCGGGAGAAACTTTGGTACTTAGAAAAGACGATGGGGGAGAGGAAGAGGAGCATCGCTTACGTAAAGAATGGATTGAAAAAATACACCGCGCAGCGCCTGGAGTGAATTGGAGAGAACTGGATAAGCAAACCCGTTTGAATCGATATGCTGAATTTGTTGCAAGCCGCCAAGGCGGAAGGTCTGCTTCTGATCCAGTGGTGATTTTAGACGGATTCTTGCAAGGTAGATGGGTTGAAAAAGGCAGCAACAATTTAGCCGGAAGAACACGTTTTGCAGATTACGACACCGTAACAAGAAAAGTGTATTTGGTTTCTGATGGAGGAAATGTGTGGAAAGGGAATTTGGATGGTTCTGATTGGGAAGTACTTAACGACCAACTTCAATTTGAATCACCATCAATGATCCGGGTTATAAGAAGAAATGGTGGTATGCGGATTCTTGTTTCCACATGGGATAAATTTGCCTATTACAGCGACGATGATGGTGCTACTTGGCAACAATCGCAAGGATTTGATGATCTTACAGATTGGGATCAACGTCTTGAAAAGATGGTTGTGGCCGATGATGAATCTGCAACGGTTTATGCACTAGCAAGTTCACCTGGAACGAATGGTAGTTCTCAGTTTTTATGGATTTACAGATCCTTGGATATGGGTACAACTTTCCAGCGTTATCAACAGATCCCAGGATCTCAAAACGCAAGTGTAAACAATGCCGATTTATGGATGCCCCAATATGGATACTCTGATCCTTATGTAATATTCAATAATAAGAGCTTCAGAGTAAATACTATCGACAGTTCGTTGGTTGCCTTAAGTAATATTTTTCCAAATGGAACAGGCTATAGTATGTTAACTGGATTTCTCGAATCTACAGGGAATGTTAGATTGTATGCCTATGTAAATCAGGTGGTTTACAAATCCTTAGATGCAGGAACCACTTGGGAGCAAACGATTGATTTAGGGAAAGATCCATTTTTTAAATCAAGTTTTAGTGCATCCATTACTTCACCCGATATTCTTTATTTCGGCGACATTGAATGCAATAGAAGTCAAAACGCAGGTCAGTCGTTTACAAGAATTTCAGAATGGTTCGAGTATTACGATAACATAGTAAATCGACTTCATGCCGACATTCCATCGGTGAATTGTTTACTAGACGAAAATGGGGAAGAGTTTCAGTTGATTAATACTGATGGTGGCACTTACTATTCAAATACGAATGCCACAATTGTAGAAAATATCTCGTTAGAAGGCTTAAATGTGAGTCAGTATTACTCTACGCTAACTGCTGCTTACGACACGAGTATATTATATGTTGGTTCTCAAGATCAAGGGTTTCAATTGTCAACATCCGACAATGGAGGTGTTTTGGATCTTACACAAGTGATAAGTGGAGACTATGGTCATATCGTAAGTTCTAATGATGGTGGAAGTATTTGGATGGTGTATCCAGGCTTTGCAATTTTTTATCCCAACGGAACATCCAACGTTAGTTACACTTGGGATTTTGATGGAAATAACTCATTTTGGATGCCTCCTTTGATGGCCGATCCAGACAACGAAACAGTCTGCTATTTAGCAAATGGCCTTCGGATGATGAAGTTAGAATTTAATGGAGCTGGAATAGATGCAACACAACTCCCTACTTTATTCCTCGGAGGAATTTCCTCCATGGCAATTTCGCCTGTCGACAATAATCGTTGGTATGTAATGACCGAAACAGGTCGGTTTTACCAATCGATGAACAGAGGAGAAACATGGACATTTTCAACAGTGAGTGGGATTCCGGGAGCTAATTATTTGTACGGAGCCCATATTCTTCCATCAACAGTAAATCCAGATGTGGTTTACATTTGTGGAAGCGGATATTCAAATCCTCCAGTTTTCAAATCGGGTGACAATGGAGCTACATTCCAACCGATGAATTCCGGATTGCCTGGAACAATGGTGTTTAGAATGGCTGCAGCTCCGAATGATGAATTCATTTTTGCAGCCACCGAAGTCGGGCCGTATGTTTACACACCTTCAGATCAGCAATGGCATTTCATCGGTGGTGGCTTTGCGCCCGAGCAAACATATTGGTGGGTAGAATATGTTCCGCAAATGAAAACGGCTCGTTTCGCATCCTACGGACGAGGAATTTGGGATTTTAGAATAGAATCACCATTGAGTGCTTCACTTGTTGAAAAGAACGAACTCGCCGTCTATCCAAATCCTGCCAAAGACTTTTTCACCATTCGTGGGCTAGATTCTGGCGAAAATGGAATGGTGAATGTTTT
>CANHIS010000078.1 GCA_947460255.1 Bacteroidota bacterium | reverse complement strand
GCCAATTTTTTTTGGTTTTATGAAGATAATTTGCGCCAACCGAATAAAAGGGCCCAAACCGCTTCGCCAAATCGCCAGTAGGAAGATTTATTCCAACATTGGGAATGATCATCGGTGCATTGAGCAAAGAATCTTTCACATTTGCTTGAGCATTAACACTTAGTGAAAGCCAATTTAAAAAGAGAATGATTGTGATTTTTCTCATCCATGCAAAGATATAGGATTCAAGTTGCGCAGCCTTCTCTCCATCTCAAAATGTGTATATTCGCGCCAAGTTTTTATGCGCATGGATAAAATTCAGATGGTCGACCTCAAGGCCCAATATAACCGCATCAAGTTAGAGGTGGATCAAGCAATTCAAGAGGTGATCGATACTACCTCATTTATCAACGGGCCTGCTGTTGGTGCATTTCAAAAAGACCTAGAAGAATATCTTCATTGTAAACATGTAATTCCGTGCGCAAATGGAACGGATGCGCTACAGATTGCTATGATGGCTCTTGGTTACAAGCCAGGCGATGAAGTGATTACAGCAAGTTTCACCTATGTGGCAACCGCCGAAGTAATTGCACTTCTAGGCCTTAAACCAGTGCTAGTCGATGTTGATCCGAACACATTCAACATTGATCCTGAAGCGGTTGAAAAAGCCATTACCGACAAAACTGTAGCCATAGTTCCAGTGCATTTGTTCGGACAATGTGCTCCGATGGAACGCCTCATGGAAATTGCTCAAAAGCACAACATCGACATTATTGAAGACACTGCACAAGCAATTGGCGCCGAATATACATTTGCAGATGGCTCAGTGAAAAAAGCGGGAACTATTGGTAGAGTTGGAGCAACATCGTTTTTCCCATCTAAAAACCTAGGTTGTTATGGCGATGGTGGAGCGCTCTTTACCCAAGATGATCAACTGGCTGCTAAAATCAGAATGATCGCTAACCACGGACAAAGCGTGCGTTACTACCACGATGAAATTGGCGTGAATTCACGTCTCGATTCTGTGCAAGCTGCAATATTGCGCATAAAATTGCGTGAGTTAGATCAATATGCAGCGCGTAGAAATCAACTTGCTGATGCATACGACCAAGCTTTTGGACAAAGTGGCAAGCTAATCACTCCGGCGCGTTACCCAAATTCAACCCATGTGTTTCACCAATACACGATGTTGGTGAACGGAATTGACCGTAATGCAATGAAAGAATTCCTTGAATCTAAAGGAGTTCCAGCGATGATTTATTATCCGGTTCCTTTGCACATGCAAAAAGCCTATTTGGATCCTCGTTACAAACAAGGTGATTTTCCCGTCACTGAAGATTTGTGCGCTCGTGTTATTTCATTGCCGATGCATACTGAAATGCAGGAAGGACAACTCAATCATGTTATTTCAACAGTAAACCAGTTTTTACAATCCTGATTATGAAAAATATTGCAGTTGTAGGCACCGGATATGTAGGTTTGGTTACAGGAACTTGTCTTGCAGAAACAGGCAACAATGTAACTTGTGTCGATATCGACGAAGAGAAAATTAAGAAACTCAAAGAAGGTGTAGTACCGATTTACGAACCCCAACTCGATGTTTATTTCGATAGAAATTTACGATTGGGTAGACTTCATTTCACAAAAGATTTAAAAGCTGCTGTAGATCAAGCCGATCTTATTTTTTTAGCATTACCGACTCCTCCAGGAGAAGATGGTTCTGCTGATCTTTCTTACATTTTGGGTGTTGCAGATCAATTAGGGCATTTGATCCAGAATGACTACAAAGTTATTATCGATAAAAGCACGGTACCTGTAGGAACTGCTGAGAAGGTTCACAAGGCTATTGCTGCCAACGCCAAGGGTGAATTTGATGTGGTTTCGAATCCAGAGTTTCTTCGCGAAGGTTTTGCAGTGGAAGATTTCATGAAACCCGATCGAGTTGTTATCGGTACTTCATCATCACGTGCTAAAAAATTAATGGAAGAATTGTACCTGCCCTTCGTGCGTCAAGGAAATCCGATTCTTTTTATGGATGAGCGTTCGGCAGAGCTCTCCAAGTATGCTGCAAATTCCTTTCTCGCCATGAAGATTTCATTCATGAACGAAATGGCAAACCTTTGCGAGTTGTTAGGTGCTGATGTTGACCAAGTTCGTATTGGCATTGGATCGGATCAACGGATTGGAAAACGCTTCCTTTTCCCAGGAATCGGATATGGTGGAAGTTGCTTTCCGAAAGACGTGAAAGCCCTTGTTAAATCTGCAGATGATGCTAAATTCGATTTCCGCATCCTAAAATCAGTAATGCAAGTAAATGAAGACCAGAAATTGGTCATCATGCCTAAAGTGAAATCTTTTTTCAAAGAAAACTTAAAAGGGAAAAAGATTGCTATTTGGGGCCTCGCTTTTAAACCCGACACGGATGATATCCGCGAAGCACCAGCCCTCTACATTATTGAATCATTGCTCAATGAAGGCGCTGAAATTACAGCTTTCGACCCTGAAGCAATGCAAAATGTAAAGAAGCTGTTTGGATCGAAAATTAAATTCGCCGAAGGGCAATATGAAGCCATTGAAGGATCTGATGCACTGATTATTTGCACGGAATGGGCAGCATTTAGAAACCCGGATTTCGATTTGATGCACAAAAAAATCAGTCAAAAAGTTATTTTCGACGGCCGAAATCTGTACACTGGCGAACAAATGAAAAAGCAAGGCTTTGCCTATTTCAGTATTGGTAGAAAAGCTATAAAGAAATCAAAATGAGTAATATAGCAGGAAAAAGAGTACTTGTTACTGGTGCTGCAGGATTTTTGGGTTCGCACCTTTGCGATCGTTTTATTGATGAAGGCTGCCGTGTTGTTGGGATGGACAATTTGATTACTGGTTCACTCAGTAATATCGAGCACTTGTTCAAGCTTGAAAACTTCGAGTTCTATCACCACGATGTTTCGAAGTTTGTTTATGTGCCAGGTGAAATCGACTTCATCCTACATTTTGCTTCTCCTGCTAGTCCGATCGATTATTTGAAAATTCCAATCCAAACCTTAAAGGTTGGATCTCTTGGAACGCACAATCTTCTTGGGCTAGCCCGCGTAAAGAAAGCCAGAATGATCATTGCATCTACATCTGAAGTTTACGGCGACCCTACAATTCACCCGCAAACTGAAGATTATTGGGGCAATGTAAATCCGATTGGTCCTCGTGGTGTGTATGATGAAGCAAAGCGTTTCCAAGAAGCTATCACAATGGCTTACCACACTTTTCATGGATTGGAAACCAGAATTGTGAGGATTTTCAACACTTACGGACCAAGAATGCGCCTCAACGATGGCCGTGCATTGCCTGCATTTATGGGGCAAGCCCTTCGTGGAGAAGATATTACTGTATTTGGAGACGGCTCCCAAACCCGTTCATTCTGTTATGTGGATGATTTGGTTGAAGGTATCTTTAGATTGTTGATGAGCGAATACGCTTACCCAGTGAACATCGGAAACCCTGATGAAATCAGTATTGGCGATTTTGCCGAAGAGATTATCAAACTCACCGGAACAGATCAGAAGATAGTTTTCAAACCTCTTCCACAAGACGATCCAAAGCAACGTCAGCCCGATATAACAAAAGCCCGCGAAATTCTCGGTTGGGAACCCAAAGTATCCCGAAGTGAAGGGATGAAAAAAACTTGGGAATATTTTAAATCTTTGCCCGAGTGGATTATAACTCCGCGTGAATTTCAATCAAGCTAACCAAATGGCAGAATTAAGCTACAAAGCGCACGAATCGGCGTTCGTTGATGAAGGATGCGAAATTGGAGACGGAACAAGAATTTGGCACTTTTCGCACATCATGCCTGGCTGTAAAATCGGTAAGAATTGTAACATTGGTCAAAATGTAGTGATTTCGCCAGAAGTTGTTTTGGGAAATAATGTGAAAATCCAAAATAATGTTTCCATTTATTCTGGAGTAACGTGTGATGACGATGTGTTTTTAGGACCATCAATGGTTTTTACCAACGTGATGAATCCGCGGAGCGCAATAAATCGCCGCTCAGAATACTTGAAAACCCATGTGGGCAAAGGAGCTTCCATTGGAGCCAATGCTACAATCGTTTGTGGACATGATATTGGACCATTTGCCTTTATTGGTGCGGGTGCTGTGGTAACCAAAAATGTACCTGCTTATGCTTTGGTGATTGGAAATCCAGCACGCCAAACAGGTTGGATGAGTGAATATGGTCACAAATTGAAATTCGATGCTGAAGGTTTAGCGGCTTGCCCAGAAAGCAAAGAACAATATAAACTTGAAAA
The DNA here is from genome assembly GCA_947460255.1 of Bacteroidota bacterium. Taxonomy (GTDB): domain Bacteria; phylum Bacteroidota; class Bacteroidia; order M30B66; family M30B66; genus CAMCXT01. The sequence goes on along the minus strand of CANHIS010000078.1, from coordinate 12,426 downwards.
TAACACTGTACGCAAAATCAGCGCATAAGCTATGTCGAACGGAAAAGTAAGATTTGCAGTGATTGGTGCCGGACATATCGGAAAACGCCACGCTGAAATGGTGAAACGAAATGAAGATGCTGAACTAGTTGCTATTGCTGATATTTTACCAGCTGAACAATTGGGAGTTGAGGTCTTTGGTGTACCATATTTTCAATCTGCGGAGGCGCTTTTTGCTTCGGGATTAGAGTTCGACGTGGTAAATATTTGTTCGCCGAACGGACTTCATGCCGCGCATTCTATTTTGGCTTTAGAAAATCGGAAACACATTGTTTGTGAGAAACCGATGGGCTTGTCGAAAGCAGAATGTGAAAATGTGATTTTCAAAGCATTACAGATGTCCAAGCAAGTCTTCTGTGTAATGCAGAATCGTTACTCTCCGCCATCGGCTTGGATTAAAGAATTGATTGAAAGCAAAGCGCTCGGGGAAATCTTTATGGTTCAAGTAAATTGCTACTGGAACCGAGATGAGCGTTACTATAAAAAAGGTACGTGGAAAGGCTCTCAAGAGCTCGACGGAGGCACCTTGTTTACTCAGTTTTCACATTTCATCGACATCATGTACTGGTTGTTCGGTGACATTGATGATATTCAGGGTAAATTTTCGGATTTTAACCATGGCGGTTTAACCGATTTTGAAGATTCAGGACTTGTTACTTTCCGTTTTGTAAACGGAGGAATGGGTTGCCTGAATTACTCAACATCAGTGTGGAACCAAAACTTGGAAAGCTCGCTCACCATTATTGGGGAAAAGGGAAGCGTGAAAATCGGAGGCCAATACATGAATGAGGTTGAATACTGTCATGTAAAGGATTACACTATGCCAGAATTGGCACCTTCGAGTCCGGCTAATGATTACGGCGCCTACAAAGGTTCCGCAGCCAACCATCATTACATTATTCAAAATGTGATCGACACACTAAAAGGCAGAACCAGCGCAACCACAAATGCATTGGAAGGCTTGAAGGTGGTAGAAATCATTGAAAGAATCTACGCTTTACGAAATCTCAACCAATTGAAATGAATCTTTACGACGCTTTGCTGAATAAGCAGGAAAAACTAGCTGTTGTTGGCCTCGGTTATGTAGGGCTTCCAATTGCCCTTGAATTTGCCCGAAAGATCGGAGTTATCGGTTTCGATATCAACCAAAAACGGGTAGAAATGATGAAAAACAACATCGATCCAAGTGAGGAATTGAGTGCTGCTGAATTTGAAGGTTGCGATATTACATTTACTGCCGACTCATCGGTTTTAAAGGAAGCTAAATTCTTTATTGTGGCTGTTCCTACGCCAATCGACGAACACAACCAACCAGATTTGAAGCCTCTTTTATCGGCTAGCCGTTCCGTTGGCTCTGTGCTGAAAAAAGGCGATTACGTGGTTTTCGAATCTACCGTTTATCCTGGTTGCACGGAAGAGGATTGCATTCCGATTTTGGAAGAAATGTCGGGATTGAAATTCGGGTCCGATTTTAAAGTTGGTTATTCGCCTGAACGCATCAATCCAGGCGATAAGGAGCACACGCTTTCAAAAATCATTAAAGTGGTGAGTGGATGCGATGCTGAATCTCTAGAAATAATTGCCGATACCTACAAAATTGTAGTTGAAGCTGGCGTGCACAAAGCAGCTTCCATCAAAGTTGCTGAGGCAGCAAAGATTATCGAAAATACCCAGCGCGATCTTAACATCGCATTGATGAACGAACTGTCGATGATTTTCGGTCAAATGGGCATCAATACATACGATGTTTTGGAGGCCGCTGGAACGAAATGGAACTTCTTAAAGTTTGTTCCAGGTTTGGTTGGTGGCCATTGTATCGGAGTTGATCCATACTACTTAACCTACAAGGCAAAAGAGCTTGGTCATACAGCTCAAGTTATTTTGGCTGGCCGATCGGTAAACGATGGAATGGGAGCTTATGTGGCCAGTAAGGTTGTTAAGAAAATGGTTGCAGCCGGCGTTGATATTGCGAAAAGTCGCGTGTTGGTGATGGGGGCAACTTTCAAAGAAAATGTATCCGACATTCGGAATTCTAAAGTTGCAGATGTTGTTCGTGAATTGAAAGATTTCGGAGTAAACGTTGAGGTCATCGATCCACACGCTTCCTCCGAAGAACTTCTTCATGAATATGGGTTTGGACTTGTAGAAGGCGTTACAGGTAAATATGACGCAGCAATTTTAGCTGTAAATCACAAGGATTATATTGATCTTCAAGAAGACTACTTCCTAAATGTGCTTCATGCTGCAGGAATTGTAGCAGATATCAAAGGGGTGCTGCGAGGCAGATTCCAAAAAATTAAATACTGGAGTTTATAAAACATGCAAAATTCAAAACCCTCTATTCTGGTAACTGGCGGTGTTGGCTACATTGGCTCGCATACGGTTGTGTTGCTTCAGCAGAAGGGATTTGATGTAGTTGTTGCTGATAATTTGAGCAATTCAAATCCAGCTATTCTAGAGAGAATAAAACAAATTTCTGGAGTAAGGCCAAGGTTCTACAAAGTAGATTTGTGTAACAGAAGCGAAGTAGAACAACTTTTTGCTAAAGAATCAAATATTGCAGCCACAATTCATTTTGCAGCATTAAAGGCTGTAGGAGAGTCAGTTGAGAACCCTCTGTTGTACTACAAAAACAATATTGGATCGCTTATGACCTTGTTGGAAGTCCAACAAAAATTTGGAGTGTCAAGATTAGTGTTTTCGTCAAGCTGCACTGTTTATGGAGAGCCAGATCAGTTGCCAGTAAATGAAAATTCTCCTATCAAATCGCCTTTGTCACCATATGGAAATACAAAGCAAATAGGGGAGGAGATTATTCGGGATCAAACAGTTAGCACAGATCTTCAATGCATTGCTCTGCGTTATTTTAATCCTGTGGGCGCTCATCATTCAGCTTTGATAGGTGAATTGCCTAATGGAACTCCCAATAACTTGGTGCCATATATCACTCAGACGGCTATTGGAAAGCAATCATTTCTTCGAGTTTTTGGAAATGATTACAATACTTCCGATGGAACATGTGTTCGTGATTATATACATGTCGAAGATGTTGCCGAAGCGCATGTTTCGGCCTTAAACCGTTTGCTTGAAAATAACAATGCAAAGCCTTTTGAGGTCTTTAATATTGGAACTGGAAGAGGTTACACTGTGATGGAAGCTATCTTAGCTTTTGAAGCAGTTTCCAGTGAAAAATTGCCTTATAAAATCGAGGCTCGCAGACCGGGAGATATTGAAAAAGTATATGCCGAGACTTCGCTTTCGAATGAAGTCCTCAATTGGAAAGCCCAACGCGATATTCATGATATGATGTCGTCCGCTTGGGCTTGGGAAAAAAGTCTTTCAGAAACACCATTACCTATGAATACAAAGAAAATTCTCATCACTGGTGGAGCCGGATTTATTGGGTCACATGTGGTTCGCCGCTTCGTGAAAAATTATCCTGATTACTTAATTTACAATCTAGATAAGCTTACCTACGCTGGTAACTTGATGAATTTGAAGGATATAGAAGATTCTCCAAATTATCGATTCATCAAAGGAGACATCGTAGACGAAGCATTTATCTTAGAGCTTTTCAACGAACACCAATTTGATGGAGTTGTGCATCTTGCTGCCGAATCGCATGTAGATCGCTCGATTGCAAATCCAACTGAATTTATCAAAACCAATGTGCTCGGAACTGTGAATCTTCTGAATGCTGCCCGCCACATTTGGAAAGACAGCATGGAAGGCAAACGATTCTACCATATATCAACCGATGAAGTATACGGATCGTTGGGAGATACTGGACTTTTTACGGAGTCTACAGCATATGATCCACGCAGTCCGTATTCATCATCAAAGGCATCTTCCGATCATTTGGTAAGAGCCTATTTCCACACTTTCCACATGCCAGTGGTGATTTCAAATTGCTCAAACAATTATGGGTCTTTTCATTTTCCGGAAAAGCTCATTCCGCTGGCAATCAACAATATCAAACACTCTCGTCCTATCCCCGTTTACGGAAAAGGAGACAACGTACGCGATTGGTTATTCGTTGAAGACCACGCTGCAGCAATTGACCTAATTTTTCACAAAGGCCGAACTGGCGAAACTTACAACATTGGTGGCGCCAACGAATGGAAAAATATCGATCTCATTCACAAACTCTGTGAAATCATGGATCAAAAACTTGGTCGCCCAGAAGGTTATTCTGCCAAATTAATCACGTTTGTGAAAGACCGCGCGGGCCACGATCAACGTTATGCTATAGATTTTAGCAAACTTAACCGCGAATTGGGTTGGGCACCTTCTTTACAGTTCGAAGAAGGTCTTAGCAAAACGGTTGATTGGTACTTAAACAATGAAGAGTGGTTGAATGCCGTTACTTCAGGCGACTACGCGCACTATTACGAAGCGCAATACGAAAAACGTTAAGATTCAACTCGAAGAATGTATAAAGAAGTGCAGTTTCATCCACAAGATGTTTCCCTCAAGGATTCAGTTTTTCTGGTTACCGGTGGTGCCGGATTCATTGGCTCTCACATTGTGGAATACCTGCTCAGTCATGGTGCAGGCAAAGTGAAAGTTTTAGACAACCTGTCGGAAGGCCGGATTTCTAATCTCGATCACCTGAAACTAAATCCAGCACTCGAGTTTATCGAAGGAGATTGCTGCAACACCGAACTGGTGAAAAATTTGATAGAAGGTGTTCATTATGTTTCCCATCAAGCTGCTTTAGGATCTGTTCCAAGATCCATAAAAACACCATTGGCGACTAATGAAGCCAATGTTACAGGATTTCTTAATGTGCTCAATGCTGCAAGAGAAGAAGGCGTAAAACAAATGGTGTATGCAAGCTCTTCAAGTGTGTATGGAGACCATCCACAGCTGCCAAAAGTTGAACACCAAACAGGAAATCTACTCTCACCTTACGCAGTAAGCAAAATGGTGAACGAACTTTATGCCTCTGTTTTTCATCGAACTTATGGAATGCAAGTTTGTGGTTTACGATATTTTAACATTTTTGGTCCGCGACAAAGACCTGATGGCCCTTATGCTGCGGTAATTCCTTTGTTCATTAGTGCCATTCGCGCAAATCAACCAGTACATATTAATGGAGACGGTTTGCAAACTCGCGACTTTACCTACGTTGAAAATGCTGTTCAAGCAAACATCCGTGCTTTGTTCCCTAAACGGAATGATGCAATGGGTAGAGTGTACAATGTAGCTGTTGGTGAGCGAGTAACCGTTTTGAAAATGTACGAAATGCTTTGCCAATTGGGTGAAGCCGCTCCACAAGCCATTCATCGTGCCGACCGAGAAGGCGACATTCGTGATTCTTTAGCCGATATTTCATCTGGAGGGAATTATCTAGGGTACGAACCTGCAGTGAAGATGGAAGAAGGACTTCGTCGTACTTTTAACTGGTTTTTAAACAACCAGTAATTTATGGGTTGGCTCAGTAAGCTTTTTAATTCAGAACTTCCACAGGCAGATCTTTCGGCACTGGGCACCGACATCCATTCGCATTTAATCCCTGGAATCGACGACGGTTCTGTGAGTATCGAAGACAGCGTAAACTTGATTAAAGGTTTACAGGAATTTGGATACAAAAAGTTGATCACCACGCCACATATCATGAGCGATTTCTACCGAAATACGCCCGAGGTTATTCTTAAAGGGCTTGAAGATGTGCGCGCTGCTTTAAAGAAGGAACAGATCGACATTGAACTCGAAGCTGCAGCAGAATATTATTGCGACATGGATTTTGAGAAAAGCATCGAGCGTGGAAACTTGATGACTTTTTCGGGAAAATTTATCCTCGTTGAACTGTCATATCTAAACCCTTCCGAAAACTTTGAATCGGTAACGTTCAAGTTGCAGATGCAAGGTTTAACGGTCGTTTTAGCGCATCCCGAAAGATATCCTTATTGGTACCACAGTTTCGATAAATATGAATCGCTTCGTGAAAAAGGTGTGCTATTGCAAGTAAATATGGCCAGCATGACGGGGCATTATGGTACCGGACCGAAACGGATCGCAGAGCGATTGATAGACAGTAATCTTGTGGATATCCTTGGTACAGATACCCACAAGATGAGTCATATTGATGTCTTCAAAAGAGCGTTAAAAGAGCCGATGCTTCATCGATTGCTCGATTCAGGAATGCTGATCAACGACAAACTATAACTAAGCGCTTGCCACTTCAGCCTCAGGTGCGATCTTTTTTACTAAACCTTGAAGAACTTTTCCAGGTCCAGATTCTGTGAATTTGGTCGCTCCATCTTTGGCCATGCTTTGGACAGTTTGCGTCCATTTTACTGGCGCTGTAAGCTGAGCAATTAAGTTTTGCTGTATAAATTCTGGATCTGAAGATGGCGATGCATTCACGTTTTGGTAAACCGGACAGGCAGGAACGTGGAATTGAGTTGCTGCAATTGCTGCGGCAAGTTCTTGGCGTGCTGGTTCCATCAATGGTGAATGAAATGCGCCACCTACTTGAAGTGGTAATGCTCGCTTAGCACCGGCAGATTTCATGAGTTCACAAGCAATCTCAATTCCTTTGATGCTTCCAGATATAACCAATTGTCCCGGACAGTTGTAGTTCGCTGCCACAACAATTTCGTTGGTTATTCCAGCACAAATTTCTTCCACCTTTTCGTCGGGAAGACCAAGGATGGCAGCCATTGTGCCTGGATTTTGTTCACAGGCTTTTTGCATGGCCATGGCTCGTTTATAAACCAATTGCAGTGCATCTTCGAACGATAAACATTGATTTGCCACCAAAGCTGAAAATTCTCCCAGCGAATGCCCAGCGACCATTTCAGGATTGAAATCTGCAGCACATTTTGCCGCAATAACCGAATGTAAAAATACCGCTGGCTGGGTAACCTTGGTTTGCCGGAGATCCTCGTCGTTGATGCCGAACATTAAATCTGTAATTCTGTAGCCAAGAATTTCATTGGCTTGTTCAAAAAGCTGCTTTGCAGTAGCATGATTTTCATATAATTCTTTGCCCATTCCTGCGAATTGAGCGCCCTGGCCGGGAAATACGTATGCTTGCATAAAATTGAGTTGACATATTGAATGCCGAAAAATAATTTAATTTATCGCTTTGATTTACATTTACCTTTTGAAATAAATTACCACCGTAAAATATTCAGCATTCAAGCCCGTTTCCTACCTCATGAATTTAACCTTACGGTTTCAGTCTTTATTCTTCCTTTTGCTACTCTCACTGTTAGTTTCAAAGAGTTCGGCACAAATTGGAGGTCAAAATATTTATCGCTTCCTGAATCTTCCAAATTCTTCCCGCGTGCTTGGATTGGGCGGAGAAGCGGTCTCACAACGAGACGATGACGTGAGTTTAGCTTATCAGAATCCAGCTTTGCTGAACCAGTCAATGGACAAGCGCGTGCTAATCAGTTTCAACGATTATTTCGCTGGAATTAATTACGGATATGCAGCTTACGGCTTCAAACTGGGTAAGTTTGGAATGGCCCATGCGGGGATGCAATATGTGAACTATGGAACTTTTGATCAGGCCGACAACACCGGCGAAATCATGGGAACATTTTCAGCAGGTGAATATTGTCTTACAACTGGTGTGAGCAAATCGATAGATTCGATGTTCAATGTCGGGGTGAATTTAAAAACCATCTTTTCGTCGCTTGAACAATACAATTCATTTGGAATGGCTGTAGACATTGGTGGTTCCTACCTGAGTAAAAGTAAACTGTTTGAGGCTGGTTTGGTTTTTCGGAATGTTGGATACCAATTTAGTACCTATTCATCGGGCAATCGCGAAAGACTTCCATTCGAAATTACAGCCGGCATTTCAGGAAAATTTGAGCACGTTCCATTGAAACTTTCCTTGGTCGCTCACAATCTCCAGCAACCAGATTTGTCGTACCGCGACCCTTCAACGCCGGAGTTGGAAATTGATCCGCTTTCAGGCGACACTATCATCAACAAAATTGGCTTCGGAAACAAGGTGATGCGTCACGCTATCGTTGGTGCCGAATTTAACATTACAAAAGGGCTTTCTTTCCGTGTTGGATACAATTATCAACGCCGTCAAGAAATGAAAGTTGCCAGTAAAATCGGCACTGTTGGAATTTCTTGGGGACTTGGTATAAAAATTTACAAGTTTAATCTTGCATATGCCCGATCTGCTTACCATCTTGCCGGCTCACCAAACCAGATAACGGTCTCGGCCAAATTATCTGAGTTTTACAGAAAGCAGTAATGCCTGAACGCAAGATTACCATTGCCATCGACGGATATTCTTCCTGCGGTAAATCGACCATTGCTCGTGCAATTGCAGCCAGATTGTCCTACAATTATGTAGATACAGGAGCTATGTATCGCGCCGTTACATTGTATGCCTTGCGGAATGGGTTAATCAATGGCCGCAATTTGGATGCAGATGGATTGATCGACCAATTGGAAGATATTCACATTGAATTTACCTTCAACCAAGACACCAAAGTGTCGGAAATATTGCTCAATGGAGAAAATGTTGAGTTGTTTATTCGACATATGGATGTAAATGATTGGGTAAGCCAAGTAAGCGCTGTAGGCGAGGTGCGTAAAAAAATGGTGAAGCTTCAACAAGAAATGGGCAAAGGAAAAGGCATTGCCATGGATGGAAGAGACATTGGAACAACGGTTTTTCCAGATGCTGAATTGAAGATATTCATGACTGCCGATCCAGATGTGCGCGCCCAAAGAAGGCTCGATGAACTCGAATCGAAGCAAATCTCCGCTTCCTTCGAAGAAGTAAAAGAAAACTTGCTTCAAAGAGACCATGAAGACATGAACCGAAGTGAAAGCCCACTGCGGAAAGCTTTGGATGCAATTGTGCTCGATAATACGAACATTACAAGAGAAGAACAATTGGAATTCGTAATTCAGTTAGCCAATGATCTCATCTTGAGGAAGAAATGAGCGATTCTTTGCACTTTAATTTCAACCTTGTTTCAACTAAATTAATCTTTACTTTTGCGCCATGGAAGTGACCATTGATGTCAATTCGGGCTTCTGTTTCGGTGTAGTTTTCGCAATTCAAATGGCTGAAGACGAATTGAATCAGAGCGGTAGTTTGTATTGTTTGGGCGATATCGTTCACAACAATATGGAAGTTGAGCGCTTAGAAAAAAAAGGCCTCAAGATTATCGACCATGAGAAGTTTAGAACACTCAAAGACACAAAAGTTCTGATTCGTGCGCACGGCGAACCGCCTGAAACCTACAAAACAGCCATTGAAAACAACATCGAACTCATTGATGCTTCTTGTCCGGTTGTTTTAAAATTGCAGAATAGAATCCGCAATGGCGCTGAGAATCTTGGTGAAGGCCAGATAGTTGTTTACGGCAAAGAAGGCCATGCCGAAGTAAACGGATTGGTTGGTCAAACAAATGGTAAAGCGATCATTGTCGATACTTTACAGGATCTAAACAAGGTTGATTTTTCGAAACCAATCCAGTTTTTTTCCCAAACAACCCAGCCAACCGATGGATTCAAAGCCATGCGAGATGAAATACAACTTCGCATGAAACAAAATGGCAATAGCGAAGAAGTCATCTTGGAATCTAATGACACGCTTTGCCGCCAAGTTTCTAACCGCGAACCGCAGTTGAGAGAATTTGCAGCAAGCCATAGTATCATCTTGTTTGTGAGTGGGAAAAAAAGCTCCAACGGGAAAGTGCTTTTTGATGTTTGTCACGAAATAAATCCTCAATCCTACTTCGTTTCCACCTGGGAAGAGGTCGATATGAATTGGTTTGATACGGATTCTAGAATCGGCATTTGCGGTGCTACTTCTACACCAATGTGGCTGATGGAAGAAATTGCCGATAAGTTGCGGCAGATTGAAATTACAGCTAATTAACAGGTTTTCTAATTGATTTCTTTGAAAACTGACTGCTATGACTTGTAGTTGATAGGCAGTTGTTTAACTTGATTTTTTGTTCAAATAGTTGCATTTTCAAGGTGATTTATTTCCTTGATTTTCAATATTATTTTTTACCTTTGCAGCCCTCTGAAAATCAGGGGGTGTCTTCGTGGAAGGCATTGATGTTTAACCATTTTAATTATTGACGTAATGTCAGAAGTAAACCAGGATGCTCCTGAAACTACTGTAGAAACATCTGCAGCTGTATCGGAATCCAAATCCTCTAGAACTCCGTCAGCAGTGTCAGTTCAAGACTTTGACTGGAATTCTGTTGGTAAAAAATCATCTTTGTATAGCACTGCTGAGCGCGAACGCTTAGAAAGCTTGTACGAAAAATCACTCAGCTCAGTAACTGAGCACGAAGTTGTTGAAGGTTACATTGTAGCCCTCACTTCTAAAGATGCAGTGGTAAATATCGGCTACAAATCCGATGGTATTGTTCCACTTTCGGAACTTCGCTACAATCCTGAAATCAAAATCGGGGAGAAAATCGAAGTGTACATCGAAAGCAAGGAAGACCGCAGCGGTCAATTGATTCTTTCACACAAAAAAGCACGTTCACTGAAGTCATGGGATCGTGTAAACGATGCTCTCGAAAACGACGAGGTGATCAAAGGTTATGTAAAGTGCCGTACCAAAGGTGGTCTAATTGTAGACGTATTTGGTATCGAAGCTTTCCTTCCAGGTTCACAAATCGATGTGAAGCCAATCCGCGACTACGATGTTTACGTTGGAAAGTCGATGGAATTCAAAGTGGTGAAAATCAACAAAGAATTTAAAAACGTTGTTGTTTCTCACAAGGCGCTTATCGAGGAAGAACTCGAAGCACAAAAAACTGAAATCATCTCTAAACTTGAAAAAGGTCAGGTTCTTGAAGGTACCGTTAAGAATATCACTTCTTACGGTGTATTCATTGACCTTGGCGGCGTAGATGGTCTTATCCACATTACTGACCTTAGCTGGGGCCGTATCAATCACCCTGAAGAAATCGTTAAACTTGACGAGAAAATTCAGGTGGTTATCCTCGACTTCGACGAAGGTAAGAAGCGTATCGCTCTTGGCTTGAAGCAATTAACTTCACACCCTTGGGATAAAGTTGATGCCAATCTTAACGTTAACGATAAGGTAAAAGGTAAAGTAGTTGTGATCGCTGATTACGGTGCTTTCATCGAAATCGAACCAGGTTTCGAAGGTCTTGTACACGTATCTGAAATGTCATGGTCGCAGCACTTGCGTTCAGCTCAGGATTTCTTGAAAGTAGGCGACGAAATCGAGTGTGTAATCCTTAGCTTGGATCGCGAAGAGCGTAAAATGTCGCTTGGTATTAAGCAATTGATGCCAGATCCTTGGTCTGATATCGAAACCAAATACCCAGTTAACTCTAAGCACACTGCTAAAGTTCGCAACTTCACCAATTTCGGTGTGTTCGTAGAACTTGAAGAAGGTGTTGATGGATTGATCCACATCTCTGATCTGAGCTGGAGCAAGAAAATCAAGCATCCAAGTGAATTCACGAAAGTGGGAGACACCATCGATGTTGTTGTATTGGATACTGATAAGGAAAACCGTCGTTTGAGCCTAGGCCACAAGCAGTTGGAAGAAAATCCTTGGGATGTATTTGAAACAGTATTCAACGAAGGTTCTGTTCACCAAGGAACAATCATCAGCATTAACGATAAAGGTGCTGTGATTACACTTCCTTACGGTGTTGAAGGTTTCGCTCCAAGCAAACACCTTAACAAAGAAGACGGATCTGTTGCTAAAGCTGAAGAAATTCTCGATTTCAAAGTAATTGAGTTCTCTAAAGACAGCAAGAAAATCATCGTTTCTCATGCTCGTACTCACGAAGCAGAAAAACCTTCTGACAAGCCAACTCGCGAAACTGAGTCAGCTCCAAAAGGTTCAAATGCTGGTGAAGAAACCAAAAAAGCAGTGAAGAAAATGAAAGACAATCTTGAGAAGTCAACGCTTGGCGACTTAAGCGTTCTTTCTAACCTGAAGAATGAAATGGAGCAAAACGAAAAGAAAGCAGCTACAAAAAAGAAAGCAGCCGACGATTCTGAAGCATAATCCATCTATAATTTTCATGAGCGCCCCGTTCCTTTTTGGTTCGGGGCGTTTTTATTTGATGCACAACGCGCATTGATTATATTTGCCCCATCATGGTAGCGCCTCGCATAATTCTAGACTCCGAAAGGTTTCGATTAACACTCGCCAGATTGTGCTATCAACTGATTGAAAATCACGACGATTTTAGTCAAACAGTAGTTGTAGGATTACAACCTCGAGGGGTAATGCTTAGTCGCAGAATCATTGCTGAACTTAACCGCCTCACCGGACAAAAAGTAACTTACGGAGAATTGGATGTTACTTTCTTTCGCGACGACTTCCGCCGGAAGGCGCTCATTCCTCAAAACACCCAAATGGATTTTGTGGTGGAAGGCAAGAAG
>CANHIS010000077.1 GCA_947460255.1 Bacteroidota bacterium | reverse complement strand
TCCATTAACGTCTAATGTGGTAGTTGGTGTAGAAGTTCCGATACCAACATTAGGAGTTGAAGCTGTAGGGAGTATAGTTAATGCATTTTTAATCGAAGCTGAATTATTTGCAGCTCCATTACCAACTCGAAAGTTAATTCCATTCCATCCTGCAATTTGTATTGCATTATTACTAATACCGAAACCATACATCGGAATGACAGCGGAACCGATGTCAGTATCTTGTGTTGAACTGATAGTGTTTCCTATTATGCCAAATGCATTTGGGGCATCTGCTATATGGATACTACCTGTAATAAATGCCGAATTAGAGCCATTAGTCCCTTGATTACCAGTTTGATTAGGTCTAGTCAAAGTTTCAAATCTATTCCAACAAAATCCATTAGTACCAATTTCCAAACGGTTATTCTGAGCAGTAACTGGACCCTGTATTGTCCAATTGTTGTTGATATCTGCCGTGTGTTGTAGTCTTAGACCACCACCAAACGATTGACCACTTTGTACCTTGAGAAGAAATCCCGCTCCACTTGCAAGAGTTACTGGTTCAAAAGTCATATGATGATAAGCGTCCAAATAGCATGCACTTGTGGAACCATAGATGTTATTACTAAATGTAATGCCCGCAGCACTTGGAGTCACAGAGGCTTGTAGAATAGCCAAGTAGTTGCGCATTGTGGAAACACCATTAACATCAAGTGCAGTAGTAGGATTAGTAGTTGCGATACCAACATTACCTTGTACAATCAAACCATCAGTAGGTGCAAGATTGCTACTATAAAGAGTACCAAAAGCGGCATTACCAAGAACTGAGAATCTACTACCAGGAAGTGTTGTACCAATGCCGATATTTCCATCACTACCACGAATGAAGAATCTAGGATTAGCTCCGGGAGTAAAAAATACAAAACCGGCGTTATTAATACTTGGTGAATGAAAGACCATAACATTAGAACTCCAATGATTAGTAGCACCGCGTTGAATCATATAGTCGAATAAAGTATTAGCATTTGAATTAGTGGAAGCGAGGGAAATACCAGCATTCCATGTATCACTTGTAACAATGACTCTTCTAAGATTAGTAGTACCAGCAGTCGTTAGTGAAGAGAATAAAGAAGTAGTACCAGTGACAAGGAGAGTCCCTGCAATATTAGCATTATTAGAAGCGATATTGATTTTAAAGTCAACAATACTCACAGTGGAACCATTAGACTGGTTAATAATAAGTCTATAATATGAGTAAGCAGTGGTAGTATTAAGATTGAATGTGATAGTATTGTTAGTAGCAGACCCCCATGTACTTGAAGCAATAGCAGTTTGTGAGTCAATAGAAGTCCATGTGATTGCGTTGGATGAAGCAGCAAGAACCCATGTTTGTGGAACATTAATGGTAGTCCGAGATCGAATAGAATATGAGATAGGAACCAATGGAAGTGGTAATAAGATTTGTAGCCATTCACCTCTAGCACTATTACCAGAGACAGTTGTGAGAGTGTTATTAATAGCAGTACCAAGATTAACGTTGGGATAAGAATTAGCAGGAGCATCCCACCAAGTAGATGTGTCATTGTCAAAAGCATACCATGGTGCAGATCCTGTAAAGTCTCCCGAACTAGATGCGATGTATGTAGTATTGCCATTATTAAATTGAGAAGTGTTTGCGGTCATAGTTGGGGGTAATGAATTGTTCCAAGATCCCACAGTAGTATTACCTGAAACACTAAGACTACCTCCAATTCCAACATTACCTGTAGTATTGAGTGCAGTAACAGTAGTAGTACCTGTAAGGGTAGGAGCAGTAGCCAATACAAAGTTACCTGTACCAGTAACATTAGTAGCAGAAAGTGTACCAGCATTTGTGGTAGTAGCAGCTAAAGTAGCAACAGTAGTAGTACCTGTAAGGGTAGGAGCAGTAGCCAATACAAAGTTACCTGTACCTGTAACATTAGTAGCTGATAGTGTGCCAGCATTTGTGGTAGTAGAATTGATAGTAGCAACCGTAGTAGTGCCTGAAAGTGTAGGTGCATTAGCCAATACAAAGTTTCCTGTACCTGTAACATTAGTAGCTGATAGTGTACCGGCATTTGTGGTAGTAGAATTGATAGTAGCAACGGTAGTAGTACCTGTAAGGGTAGGAGCAGTAGCCAATACAAAGTTTCCAGTACCTGTAACATTAGTAGCAGAAAGTGTACCAGCATTTGTGGTAGTAGAATTGATAGTAGCAACTGTAGTAGTACCTGAAAGTGTGGGTGCAGTAGCTAATACAAAGTTTCCTGTACCTGTAGTATTAGTAGCTGATAGTGTGCCAGCATTTGTGGAAGTAGAATTGATAGTAGTAGCAGTTAAAGTAGCAACCGTAGTAGTACCTGTAAGGGTAGGAGCAGTAGCCAATACAAAGTTTCCTGTACCTGTAGTATTAGTAGCTGATAGTGTGCCAGCATTTGTGGTAGTAGAATTGATAGTAGCAACCGTAGTAGTACCTGTAAGGGTAGGAGCATTAGCTAATACAAAGTTACCTGTACCTGTAGTATTAGTAGCTGCTAGTGTACCGGCATTTGTGGTAGTAGAATTAATAGTAGCAACAGTAGTAGTACCTGTAAGTGTAGGTGCATTAGCTAATACAAAGTTACCAGTACCTGTAGTATTGGTAGCTGATAGTGTGCCAGCATTTGTGGTAGTAGAAGTGATAGAAGTAGTAGTAATAGTACCATTAACATCCAAAGCAGTAGCCGGACTAATTTTCCCAATTCCAACACTACCTTGTACAATGAGATTGTTAGGAGCCGGATTGGTATAAGTACTTCCGATAGCGAGATTGCTCATAACAACATTTGAAAGTGTGGTATTAGAAGTGACAGTAAGATTGCAATTAATTTGTACATTACAGTTTGTGGTAGAGATGTTATTAAGAAGAGTGAATCCACTGGTAGGTGGGATGATAACAGATACAGGAGCGACGGAAGTGATGATACCTTGAGGGTTGACTGTAATTTGAGGAATACTAGATCCGCTTCCATATGTGGTAGTGGTGGCATTAACACCCGTGTTAGTTAAGGCGGCATTAGTAATAGATCCTGGTGGCAGATTAATAGTACCAGTGAGGTTAATATTTGAAAGAGTAAGATTAGATATAGTGACATTAGAGAGAGCAACTGGTGCAGTGACAGTAAGATTACTATTAAGTGTAGTGATACCGGAAACAGTAAGATTACATGTAGAGTTAATAGTCCCTGCATTAAGATTCCATCCCGTAGTAACGGTACTAATACCAGTAACAAGTCCTTGTGTATTAACAGTGAGTACAGGAATAGTATTGGGATTACCATATGTTCCAGTAATAACGCCAGAAGGCACAAGTGCATTAGAGTTGATAGAAGCATTAGAAAGACTGAGTGTATTGAATGTAGCAGTACCGATATGATTTGTGGTAGAATTGAATATGATAGGATTTGTGACGTTGCTGATGGAAACGTTAGATGCAGTGATATTTGAAGTAGTAATGTTAGATCCGATAATAGATGATGTTACTAGACCTCCTCCCACAACATTAAGATTACTAACAGTGACATTAGAGCCGATAATAGATGATGTTACTAGACCTCCTCCCACAACATTAAGATTACTAACAGTGACATTAGAGCCGATAATAGATGGTGTCACTAGACCTCCTCCCACAACATTAAGATTACTAACAGTGACATTAGAGCCGATAATGGAAGGGGCAACCAGTCCTCCTCTCATATTGACAAGATTAGAGAATGTGGTATCACCGGTAACAGTGAGTCCTCCAGTAGTAATAGCAGTTGGACCGCGAAGGACAGTGCTACCTTGAACATCAAGTTTATCAAGAGGATTAACCATCAATATGAGTTCTCCAATGAATACGGCAACTCCACTAGCTTGTAATACAATCAAGCGAAAGTAAGTATAGGTATTGGTATTATTGAAGTAAAAGGTGAAAGAGTTGTTGTTGGCATTATTCCAATCATTAGCGACAAACCCATTTTGAGTATCAATAGCAGTCCATGTAGTTCCATCGACACTAGCGGCAAGAATCCAAGATTGTGGGATGTTGGGTAGAATGGATCGTAGGGTATAAGATCTCAAGTTAGTGGGTGTGGGTAGTTGTAGTTGTAGCCATTCACCCTGTCGTGAAGTGCCATCAACGGTGGTGGTGATAGGCCGATTGGGGTTACCAAAGTTAGTGTTAGGGAATGAGTTATTGGGTGAAGCCCAGTAAGTGGCGGGGTTGCCATCAAAACCATTCCAAGGAGCTGTGAGGATGGGGTCATATGTACCAGAACTAGATGCGATATAAGACCCCCCTGCAATAGTGGATGTGTTAGCTGTCATAGGAGATGGAGGGACAAAAGTAGGTGTTAAGACCAGTGATCCAACGAGAGTAACATTGCTATTAAAGACGAGATTACTATTTGTGGAGATGGTAGCCCCTGTTTGAGAGAAACCTGGAATTTGTAGGGTGGCGGTGGAGATACCTGTGATCAATCCCGTAGAGTTAACAGTGAGTACTGGTACAGATGTAGTATTGCCATATGTGCCGGGTGTAGTGAGAGAATCTGCGATAGCAGTTGGGTTAATAGCTTTATTGGGAAGTGTAACTATACCATTAACAGTGAGATTATTGAGTGTAGTTTGTGCAGTAGCGGATATAGATGCACTGACAATAGTAGTGCCAGTGATATTGATGGCTCCGACAGTAGTGGCTCCATTAAGAGTAGTAGCGCCATTAACAGTGAGTGCTCCGCCAATAGTTGTATCAAATGTGGTGTAAAGATTGCTAGCATTAAGATTAGAAGCTGCAAGGTTGGAAGTAGTTAAGGAAGTGACATTAATGTTGGCGACATTGAGATTAGATACGGCAGCATTAGAAGTGGTGATGTTGTTGGCAGTGATGTTAGAGTTGATGATAACATTGCAGTTTGTGACGGTGTTATTGCCGGCAACAATACCGAATCCACTATTTGTAATATTATTAGGTGTGATAGCTGTGATTTGACCAGCTGAATTGATAGTGATAGTGGGAGTGGTGTATGCCCCGGCAGTCACACCGGTGTTAACAAGACTGGTACTTGAAATAGATTGGGATGGGAGAGTAATAGTACCAGTGATGGTGGTATTAGAGAGGGTTGTGTTTCCGAGAACGGCTAGGTTAGATGAGAGTACAACATTGCAGGCAGTGGTATTAGATGTAGAGTTAGTAACAGTCCATCCTGTGTGTGGAATGGGCGTGTTATTAGAGATATTAGTGATGAGACCTTGAGGGTTAACTGTGATGGTGGGGACAGTGAGAAATGCGCCATATGTGCCTTGAGTGACTCCAGAGTTACTGAGGGTATTAGATGTAATAGATCCATTAGGGAAAGAGACGACCCCATTGACTGTTAAGTTATTTACGGTGATATTGGATGTGGCGATATTAGATGTGGTAATCCTGGAGACATTAAGATTAGATCCGGAGGCATTGCTATATGAGATAGAAACAACGTTAAGATTTGAGATAGATGCATTAGAAATTGTAGCATTATTGATGATGTTGAGATTAGATCCGTTGGCATTAGAGAAAGAGATATTTGAAGTGTTAAGATTAGATCCTGTGGCGTTGTTAAACCCCAAAGTTGCTAGAGAGATAGCAGAGATATAAAGGTTAGAAAGTGTGACATTGGAAGCTGTGAGGGTGGTAATGATAGCATTAGATGTGTTGAGATTTGATAGATTTGCGTTAATGATATAAGCATTAGAGAGGATGAGATTGGATGAAGTGATGATGGGTGTATAAATATTGGATGCAGTGAGATTACTAGCAGCGAGTAAAGCTATATAAGACGCATTTGAGTTATATATGGTGTTAGAGTTAAAAGTGACAGTAGAGTGAAATGCGACATTTGAATTAAAGTTTGCGGTAGAGTTAAAGTTGGTATTTGAATTAAAAAGAACATTGCAGTTTGTGACGGTGGTGTTGGTAGATGCTAAGAATCCTGTATTAGCTTGTGTGGGAATGGGTGCAGTGGAGATAGCAGTAATAAGACCAGCACTATTAACATTAATAACGGGTACAGCTGTTGCGGTTCCATAACCGCCAGCGATCAAGCCTCCTCCCATATCAGCGATTGCAGTGTTATTGATAGCTTTAGGTGGGAATGTAAGGGTGCCTAGGAAAGTAGTGTTAGAAAGTGTTGTATTAGAGTTAAAAACGAGAGATCCTGTACCAATAGTGGCAGTAGTGCCTGTCCCCCCGCGTGTGACAGGTAAAAGTCCAGAAGAGATGATAGTTGTATCAATAGTGGTAGTAGTTGCGGAGATGACACGACCTTTTGCATCTGTGGTAATGACGGGTATACCAGTGGAAGTACCACCAAAAGTACCGGCAGTGCCAACATTAGGGAGAACAGCATTTGAAAGTGTACCTGTATTAACAACAGACGCATCAAGTCTAGTAAGATTAGATGCTTGAATGACACGGCCTTTTGAATCAACAGCGATGGAAGGGATAGTGGTGGTAGATCCGAATGTTTGTGTAGAAAGAGTGGATATGTTTGGGAAAGCGTCAGGTAGTCTATTTTCAGCAATATTACTAGTTGTAGCAGCTTCAAAAGTGTATCTAAGGTCAATAGGTTGTCCTGACATGAAAAGTCTCTATATGACCATAACAAAAAGTAAGTATGGGAAGGTACGATAGGGAGTAAGAGGACAATGTGTGTAGGTGTTCATCCATATAGTCGTTCATAAATAGGATAATCCTGAATTGTTTTGATATTGCTTCCCACAATGGTTTGTGGGAGAGTGGGTAGATTGGTAGTTTCAATGATGGGTGGTGGGTTTTAAACCGGCATTGATGTATTACAGCCCATGATACGGACTAATGTATGTTGAGCTTATGTATTATATGAAATAAGTATAATTCCTGTAACAATGAACAGAACCCCTATAAGGCCATAAATGTTAATATCTTCCTTTAAAACCCACCATGCTAAAATCAATGTAAAGATAGGTGAAGTATAAATCAAAGCTGAAACCACAAATGATTTATTCTTAGCAAGAACTGAAAAATACAATATGTTTGCTAAGAATGCAGTCAATAAAAAAGTAAATCCTATAATCATATATTCATAAATTGTTGCCTTTTTGAAATCATTTTTGAGTGTGGTAGTATGAAAAGTGGCATAAATTCCCACCGCAAAAGTAAAAAGGTGCGGAAAAAACAATCATACTGGCTGGATCGAATTTGTTGAGTAAAACTTTGTTTATGACAGGTGCGACTCCCCAAAAAGCAGAGACTAGTAATGCTATGGCTATCATCTCCTAGTAAGGAAAACTGTTTTTGTTGGTTTTTGTGTATATTGTTTTGTTTTTTTGATTTTTGGTTTGCTTAGTCAATTGCTTACTCAAATCGGACATTGGTGATGATATAAGGTGTCATGGCATAGGAGATTTTAGCAGCGAGTGTGCGGGAATGATGAGGTGACAGATTAACAGGCTGTTTTCCATGAGCGACGAGGTTGACCTTGTTGCCGCCAATAACCTTGGCGTGTTTAAAGTTGAGTTTGAGATCGTGTGAGACGATACGACTGCCTACAGCGTGTGCGTGTTGAAAGAGTGCATTATCGGGGTTGAGGGCGTCAAATGTGATTGTAACTTCGTATAGCTTCTCATTGGCGGTGCGAGTGATGATTGGTTTGGGGATGACGCGGATCTTGAGGTTGCTACCGGGAATGTCATAGTAACTCTGAATCTGAAATGGTGACTCGTAAGTCTGGAACTTGATGAAGAGGGCAATGTTTGCCTTGCCACTGGAGAGGGGTGACAGCTTAGCCCCCATGACTGTATAAGCCGGTGGGTTGTCCATCATTTGATATAGCTGGTGGTGAAGTGCGTCAAAAGAGATCTGGATGCAGTGGGTTGCCATCTGGACAAAGTTATCGGGAAGGTATCCCGGAGTAACCTCTCCATCCTCTCCAACGATGCCATGACGGAACTTATCATAATTGAATCCGGGGATGGGTGGAGTGATAAGGATGCACATGGTGGACTGGTCTTCACCGGCCAACACATTTTCTCCCAGATGGTCAAAAGTCATATCACCAAAGTGGGGGACGTAGACGATATTTGCTGTTGGCATGTATGTGCCTTCGGGGTAGACCTGTTTGAGGGCATTTGTGTAGACGGGATACTTGATGCCGGCCATAATCAACTGACTCTGAGTGTAGTGATCAAACCATGAGTCGGGGAGCATGCAATCGATAGTTGCCATGTTGAGTTATGTGTGATTGAGTGTGTGTGAGTTTGTGTATGTGAGTTTGTGTGTGAATATAGGAAGTTGTCTAGATATACATGTGCGTTTGTTTTAAGTAGTTTTCAAAATTTGATGTATATGAGATATATTTGTTTTGTAGTCTGAGTTGAAAAGTTTTCATATTATAGGATATAACACATGGCAAAGATTGTGAAGAAGGTAACAAAGAAGTCAGCTAAGAAATCTCTAAAGTACAAGCGTACCTCTGAGAAGGTGAAACTGATGGGCAAGTCACGCACAGTTTATCTGCGTGTGAAGGATGGTGTGAAGGTGGTGCGTGTAAAGGGTGTTTACCGTAAACTGTCAAAGATGCTAAAGATGGATGGCGGTGCTAAGAAGCGTCAGGTGATAAAGAAGGGCAAGAAGTCCGTTCGTAAGTCAGTTCGTAAGTCTCGTGGTGGCAACCAAGCTGCTCTACAAGCTGTACAGAACAGGGTTTTAAGTTTGATGAATGGTGGTGACTGTGGCTGTGCCAACACCAGTCCTATGTCTGGTGGTGCATATGGTGTTGTGACAGCAGAGGAGCCCCATGCGAAAATGTTTGGTGGTGCGGATGATAAGTTCCCTATGCTTCCCGTAGGTGGTAAAGTGAGCCGTCGTCGTTCCAAGTCCAAGTCCCGCAAGGTTGCCAAGAAGGTCGCCAAGAAGCCCACCAAGAAGATCCTTGGTCTATTTGGTGGTGCACTAGACGAGATGGGTTTTCCTAAACTGAAACTAGAGGGTGGTGATATTGAAGGTGGAAAGAAGAAACGCAAGTCAGTGAAGAAGTCAGTGAAGAAGTCAGTGAAGAAGTCAGTGCGCAAGCTCAAGGGAGGTGAGTATGAAATGCCTAAGCTAGAGGGTGGTGAGGTTGAAAACCCCGAGATGGAAGGTGGCAAGAAGTCAGTGAAGAAGTCAGTTAAGAAGTCAGAGAAGAAGTCAGTTAAGAAGTCAGTTAAGAAGTCAGTTAAGAAGTCAGTTAAGAAGTCAGTTAAGAAGTCAGTGAAGCCGAAGAAGGCCGTAAAGAAGATGATGGGTGGTGAGTATGAAATGCCTAAGCTAGAGGGTGGTGAGGTTGATGGTAATGAGGTTGATGGTGGTGCCAAGAAGCTAGAGAAGAACAAGTCAAAGGAGCTGTATGCTAAGGCCAAGAAGTATGGTGTGAAGGGTCGCTCAAAGATGCGCAAGACAGCTCTAGTGGCGGCTGTCCGTGCGGCTCAAAAAGCAATTGGTGAGCGTATTCGCCGTAGCCGTCGTGGAAGCAAGTCTGCGGAAGCCTAAAAAACTGAAATAAACAACAACCAACAATTACTCCAAGAAGGTCATCTTGTCCATCCATCAATCTATCCATCTATCTATCTATCTATCAATCATGCCAGGAGTTCAGACAAAGCGTTCCTGGGATGTTGCGTTTGGGGGTATAAAAACCTTGGTGGTTCAAATAATTGAGGAAAACCCTTCAATCCGCCGAAAGGTGGTTGTGGAGCGTTCGAAGTGAAGTCGTAAATCAAGTGGGTGGTACATAAGGCGGTGCCAGAGCGCCGACTATATTAAACCAAAAATGTCCAAGGGCTTGTGGGTCGTGATCTCGAAAATAATTGCGGATATTGCGTAGTTTAGCAACTGGGACATGTTTTAAAAGGGCAAGTAAATTAAAACCAAAAATGGTGGGTTTTTCTGTTTTACGGATTGTACGACCTTCAAAGACAGGTGTCGTATTTTCTACTAGTATATGTTGTGTACAAGGAATCATACATGGGATATCCCGAAGAGCATTACCAATATTGTTTATAATTTGATCAATGGTAACAACATAATGGTCTGGTACAGATCGAATAAAAACAGTAGGACGGATGTTTATACGTAGTTCAAAGCATTCAATAATGTAGTTAAGGAATGCCAGATCGGGATTACCAGATGGATCTTCGAGTCTTACAACACCAGGTGGTAGTCGTGTGTCAGAGAGAGAGTCGGTATCAGCTATAAAGGCAACAGCGGCACTCATAGTATACTGAACGCATTACATTGTATGGGGATGAAGTATATAAGGATCCTACCTCAAGTGAAGTGTTCAACATAAATATCGCGTTATGTTCTTATGTAGTAGTTAGCATCCTATTTTCATGTGATAATTTAGAAGTGGAACAATAACATGCTTTCCGCGATAACTTTGTTTTTGGTAGTTTTGGTGATAACAGCATTAGCGGTGGTTTCATACCTTGTGTTTGATCGTCTATCAAAGGTTGATAAGACATTAGATGATCAAAAGAAAGCATTTACCACAGGTCAATTGGCTGCAAACAATTTGGTGGTGGGACTGAAGAACAGCTCCAATGTTGGTATAGGTAGTGGTGTACCTCGTAGTTTAGAGGTGGGTGGTAATGCAATTATTTCTAAGAGTGCAGGTGTAGCAGGAAACCTAGCAATTGGAAGTAATGCGGGTATTTATGGTAAATTGGGTGTTGTAGGAGATGTGACGGGAAGTTCTTTTACTTCTAAAGGCAGTATTTTGGCCGGAAATGATATTGTCACTTCCTCTAAACTAAAGGGTGCAAGTTTGGATGTAACGGACACGGCAAATATTAACAAACTTGTGACTCAAGAATTCAATGTCAAGGGTAATAGCACAATTGGCGGTGCCTTAAGTGTTTTGGGTCAGGCGCTGTTTGGCAATGTGACAGCTTCAAATGTTATGGCCACACAAACTATCGGGGCTACAGGAGACATTCGTTCACTTGGTACTCTCACAGGTAAATCATTAAATGTACATGGTAACACAAATATTTCAGGTAATCTTGTGACTCAAGAAAGCATTTCAGGGAACCGATTAAATATTTCAGACAGAATAACAGGTCGAAATATTGTAGCTCAGGAATCTATCACCTCAATAGGTCGTGTAAGTGCTCAAGGGGATATAACTACCTCAAATGATATTGTAAGTTTAGGCCGCATAGGTGCAATGAGTAACATAATAACGTCAGGCAATGTAGTTTCTGGAGGTCGCATAGGTGCCTTAGACGGTATTATGTCTGCAAAGAATGTATTTGCTTTAGGTGCAGTAGGTGCTTTTGGTGATATGATAAATTTTGGCGATTCAGTTAGCTTTGGTAGTAAAGCTGCCATGGGTGATATAATCACTGGAAGTGACGTAGTTGCTGCTGGAAAGATCGGCAGTTTAGGGGGGTTTATTACTTCAAATAACATTGTTAGTGGTAGTATTGGTGCCTTGGGGGATGTTATAACCTCTGCTGATGTAGTAGCCGCGGGGAGTGTAGGTGCCGGTGTAGATATTCTTGCCAGTAGGAATGCATTGGTAGGTGCAGACATAACTGCCGGTGGAAGCATTTTAGCGTCAAATAATCTGTTAGTTAGAGGAACAGGTACCTTTGAAAATGGTTTAAGAGTCAATGGTGCGACCAATGTTTCCACATTATCTGCATCGGGAATGGCAACCTTTCAGGGTGGTTTATCAGCAACAGGTGACAGCAGGTTTAATACTTTATCAGCAACGGGTAACAGCACCTTTAATACTTTATCAGCAACAGGTAACAGCACCTTTAATACTTTATCAGCAACAGGTAACAGCAGGTTTAATACTTTATCAGCAACGGGTAACAGCACCTTTAATACTTTATCAGCAACGGGTAACAGTACCTTTAATACTTTATCAGCAACAGGTAACAGCACATTTAGTAACATATCATCAAGAGGCGTCGGTAGTTTTAACAATTTATCAGCTACTGGTGACAGCACGTTTAATACTTTGTCAGCGACGGGTAATAGCACATTTAATAACATATCATCAAGAGGCATCGGTAGTTTTAACACTTTATCAGCTTCAGGTGACAGCGCCTTTAATAATGTATCCGCGAGAGGCAACAGTACTTTTAATACTTTGACAGCAACAGGTTTAACAGTTTCAGGAAATGTCAAGTTTGGGAGATATGCTGAATTTGACCCTAATGCACAACTATGTATGAAAGATACAAGCAATAGTAATGTTTGTTTGACAAGTGCAGATATTGCGAAGCTCAGAGCTTTGCCTAATCCAACACCTGTAGTAACACCTGTAGTCGTAAAATCTTCAAGGGGTCTAAAAATTACCCATCCTAATGGAAAACAATTGCGGATGGACGGAAGTTCTATTCGCCTAAATTCAGGAACCCCCATTACGGTGGATTTGTTTAAAGACCCGACTGTATACAAGTCCCCAGAGTATTTGGGTCTCTTTGTTGGAGGTAGGAGAGATACGGCTATGCGACATCATGGCTATATAGTATATGCTAATCCATTTCAACAAAGAAACTTTGATTTTGCATGGAAGCTAATTCCTGTCAATAATGGATACCAAATATTTAATGAATTTGAAGGATCATATCTACTGTATAATGATCAAACAGACTCGGTATTGATTGGAAGGGCATCAGGTGCGAATATTGTAACATGGAATATAACTCCTGTCCCAGATATTTAGGGTTTAGGGTTTAAAGTATATGAAACAAGATTGAAAATAAAAATTGAAATGGACATTCGTAGAGAAGACTGTGGATTTTGTGAAAATGGACACCTACGCACGTCAGTCGGCTTATCGCTCCTATCACATTGTTCAGAAGCGCTCGCTGGTGAACCCCAGTGACGTGACTGCACTGAATGCCGTGAAGGAAATCAATAAGCGCGTGTACTTTACGCGAAAGTATTACAAGAACAGGTACGATAATGGTCACAAGGCTTGGATGATGCGTTTAGGGGACATTGCCCAGTCAAAGACTTTTTACAAAGTGGGTTTGTCCCTTGACGCCCTGATTGCTCTACAGAAGCTAGGTGAGGAACGCTAGCAGCTAAAACTTCAGATTCTTACAATGACTGTGTGTCTGACTGATAATGTATGACAGACATGACTTTTTACTTCAGATTCTTACAATGGAGTTATCAGTCCGCCACCCATCTGCCATTGCTACAAACTCGAGATTTTGACAATGAAGTCGGTTATATGGGCGGACTCACACACCAAGCAGTTCACGCAGGGTGCGCTCAGTCCGTAAGATGCTCTGCACACAGAGGTCAGACGCCTTGCCGACCTTCTTGAGGCTAATATCGAGTGGTACCAACTTGATGGCCATCCACAAGATGGTGACGTCACGTACCATCCCACTTGCGTTTACATGTTTGTCGCCCACTAGCTGATCAAGTTTATTAATTATTTTACGCAGTTTGATGTTGTTGTCCGGTGATAATTTCAAAACTGCAATAACAGCGTTGAGGTTTGTGTAGATGCTGGTGGATCCGTTTTCTTTTTTGAGCTGCTTGACTAGCCCGTCCCATTGCGGGCACTGAAGCATTTCCTCCCGGAGATCGGCACACCCTTTATTGAGTTCTTCTTTCCCCACCAGTAGCCCAATCCGCGCAAAGCTGATCTCGGTGACGAAATAAATTGCCGCCCCTATCACGCGCTCCTTTATGTGCAGTCGTCCTGACGCCTCCTTAAGAAGTTTGAGGATTTGTGACTGAGCCTCATCGCCGACATTGAGCTGGCTGCAGAGCTGGTCAATGATATGTTTGGCAGTTGGTGTTATCCGTCTTCCGTCCTCCGCGGCCGCCAGGGGAGCGGAATAGCTGAGGGGGTCATAGTCTGCTAGATAAACTGGCATATCGTGACATGTACCACAGTCCTTGCAAACCCACTCTGAGCTGGTTTCCAAAAAGTTATTGCCTTGACAGTGGTTGCACTGGGGGTCGCGGAGATCCAAGGGTGTGTTATAATAGCTCATCTGATGATGTATGGGTGGCGGCTTGGAGAGTGAATAAGTGTATGTGTGGGTGTGTGGGTGTGTGGGTGTGTGGGTGTGTGGGTGTGTTTAAGGCGGTGTAAATTACTTAAGGGATTATGAAGTCATTTATGTTGTGAAGAAACTCCATCCCTCCAAAAATTGACAATACATAAGCCATTAAGATTAGAATAAGATCAGATCGTATCAGTCTCAATATGTTAACTTTTGACAATCTCAAAGAACGAATTATTGCATCAGATGAGAAATTTACTGTGCTCTTTAAAAACAAATCGCCCTACAAATCATATCTTACAAAGTTGCCTGGGGATGACCTGCTTCCTCATATTAAAGACCCCCTGTCGGCTGGCAGGGCACTTGTTGAGGCTGGACACAGCATCAGCCAAATTCCAAATATATTCAAAGCCCTGAGTTTTGTAGCCTCAACAGCTGTGGAACATAAACTCGTGACCGACATAACTTCTACGGAACTAAATTTCCTATCAAAATACAAATCCACAATTATTCCTGTTATAACACAGTCTAATACTTCAACAATCATAAACCCTATTGTCTCACCTCCAGCCCCTACACGAATAGTAGAACTCCTAGATTCAATTGCCGACGAAACCGGTAGCAAAGCGGCTACAGATCTTACAGACGATCTTGATGATGATACCTTTTTTGAAGCCCCCAAGTCCGCCACCCATCCCTCACCGCCAACGTCTTTCCTTACACCCCGTGAAATCGCCTCACAACTCCAGCAACTCCAGGAACAAAACCAAATACTTTCAAGACAGGTAGGTGTCATCAAGACTCTTCTCTTTGAAACACTCAAGACAACACCACCAAGTGAGAGACTGCTAAATCTATTATTTCAGGTTCTATTTGATGATGATAGGGTTTAGGGCTTGCAATTTACAGGTGCCCCCTGTTCCGATGCCGGTCGTCGAAACAGTTTAGTAGTAGTAGTAGTATATCCAGGTGCTAATTTTCTATAACTCATAAACTCTTGTGCAAGACTGTGACCCTTGTATAATGCATTGCGTTCTAATACCTCATACGGTGTGTCATTAAAATCAACATTTGCAGAGATGTAAACACTGCGCCACAAACTGACACCCATAGAACGTCCAAAATGTTTCTCAAAGACCCGTTTCACATATTGGCTATATGAATTATTTTTTTCATAAGGCTGCTGAAGGCGCAAACTTAGAATCAAATGGCTGCGTGGAAACAGATTCAGTGATTGCTTAATATCTTTAACCAACTCGGCACAAAGAGGCTCTTTAATGACCCCAAACTTTTTAGACGTCTTGTACTCTGTCAGCACAAGTGTGGGAACAGGTTTAAAATATAAATAATTTGTGGTTTCTAGTCGGGGATCGGTTTCAAAGATGCGAATGTTTCCCAGATCAGCGCGTTTGGCATTCATATTAAGGAGAAGTGAGAACAATAAATATTCTTGGTTGGACTGTTGAGTTGCGTGTGTCATAGTATCTTTTTTCAGTCGGCAATAATAACTTTGTACCTCATCCCATCCAATATAATTTTTGAGCTGTTTGTCGGTAAACTTACTTTCCTTGTAAGCGTTTTCTTCTTTATTTCTGTAATGACGCAAGTAGCGCTGCCAGAGTTTATAACTATTTGGAAACCTCTTCCTGGTATCATGGCCATCCAGTGAATACAGTTTACAGACCATGACACAAAAGTTGGCCAGAGTGGAAGCATTGGTAGTCAGCTCTTCTTTTAGAACCAAAAGTGATTGGGTGGGGTTTGCCATGACCCATTCAAGTGAGTGTCCTACAAGACCTACCAGGCGATTAGCAACTGAAATATAATTCTTTTTAGATGTCTCATTAAGTTCTGGTGCATCCCTGATAAGGTTTAATAGGCGTTCAGTCATCTCTAATAACCCTATATCTATCTGACAACCTTAAGTCAATCTTTTAAGATTAGGCCAAAAGTACTTAAGGGATTATGGAGTCATTTATGTTGTATATCCCAAATACCCCAAAAATTGATTCCCCCTTGAAGAAAGACTTTCGCGAACACTGAGAAAATGGCACTTCGTTCACTTATTGAGCAGTATGCACACGAGCGACTTCATGTAGTCGGCGCCGTAGACCATCCCAACTACAAAATAATTTCAATCGAATTGAGCCCATATAAGTCTGGTAAGTATGCTCACTTTCAAGTCCGTCTTTACAAAGATAATGATCAATACGGATTCCCTATCAAGCGCGAAGATGTGGCATATCAAGAGGGGCAACTGCTTTGGCACAAAGAGCTCGAATATATGAAATGGAAAGACAATGACGGGGAGGACACACAAACCTCGTGGGTAGCAGCCATTTCTGAGATCATCAAAGTTTATGTGAAAAAAGAGACCGGTTGGGACACTATTCCATGGGTGGGGGAGGAGTGTGTAGTATGTTATAGAAACTGGGGAGTAAACACTTTGCTCCCCTGTGGACATCTCTTTTGCAAGACATGTATTGTGAAGTGGTCAGAACACTCAAACACATGTCCATGTTGTCGACGCGAGTTTAAGGTTACCGTTTTGCCGTAAACCACAAAATAATGATTAAAACAATTACACTCGGGCAAATGAATTTTGCAACACCTAAGAATCAAGGCATTGCTCATTCAACTACCTTCATTGTGTATGCTTCCTTAGAAAATCCTAAGGAAACGCTCCTACAATCCCCCAAGGGTTTTGATACTTGATGATGTGATTCCTTG
>CANHIS010000076.1 GCA_947460255.1 Bacteroidota bacterium | reverse complement strand
GCTATAAAAACAGAAATCCGGGAATATTTCGCCCGGATTAAAGCTGTTTTAGATGTTTTTATTCTACGAACCAGTCCGAAGTTCTTGGGAGAACCGGTAAAGATTGGCACTTAATTATTTTCCGCCAAACACGCGACGAAGAAGGTCGGTTACTTGGGCTACAGGATCTTTTCTAATTTTCGCTTCTTCTTGACCAAGTAAAGTGAACAAACCTTCGAGAGTTTTTTCGGTCACGTAACGATCAAGATCAGGATTTTGCCTTTTCACGCCTGGAATTTTGTTGTAACCATTGATAATTGGTTTCCAGTATTTGGTAAGTTCAACCTTGTTGATAGCCTTTTTTACGATAGGTGAGAACTTATTGGTTAGCTCTGCAGATGTTCGGCCTTTGAGGTAAGTAGTTGCGGCATTGTCGCCACCACGAAGGATTGAAATTCCATCAGTGATCGACATTGTTTTTATGGCATTGATGAATACCGGTTTGGCTTCTTTGGAAGCTTCTTCAGCAGCGCGATTCATGGTAGTTACGAACCTGTCTACTTGCGAACCCATTCCGATTTGACGGGCTTTGGTTTCTACAATTTTTGCTTCCTTCGGGAAGGGAATTTTAATGAGGTTGTTCTTTAAAAATCCATCTGGTTTTGATGCAGAGCCTGCCGCATTTCCGCTTCCGATGGTGAGTGCTTCACGAAGACCTTTAACAACTTCATCGTTACTCAAATTTTTGCCAACGTTGGAATTTGTTCCTGAGGCTGCCGAATTGATGGCGTTGGTGGCTTTGTTGATTAGATTCTGAGCGCTTGAAGATTGAATGGTGAGCGCAGCGGTGATAAGAAGAATCAGGCGTTTCATAATAGCTTGGTGTTGAGTTGAACGAATTCGAATTGAACCGTTTGTTTGAATGGCACGATAAAATTCATGCCAAAATTACTCAGCGGTTTTGTTTATTGCGTGCGCTTCGCGTGTTCGGCGTTGTGCAGCTCTGGTTCTGAGCAAGTTGAGCGTTTCAACAGTGAGCGAGAATCCCATTGCCACATACACGTAATTCTTGAGATTCACATGGAAGTTTTCCTCAAAATGCAGCGATTCGAGGATGAGCACCATTCCAATTGCAACTAGGAAAACCAAAGCTAACATTTTGATAGTTTGGTACTTGTTGATAAAATCACTTACATATCCAGCGAAAGCGATCATAATGATGATCGCGATAACAACAGCCAAGATCATAATAACTAGGTTTGATGAGATAGCCACGGCTGTGAGGATAGAATCGAAAGAGAAAACGATATCTAGAAGAACAATCTGAACGATTGCTTTTGAAAAGCTCATTGCTGTAACGGATGGATCGTTTCCATGTTCGTCGTGTTTGATTTTCTCGACAATTTCCATGATTGTTTTGATGGTTAAGAAAGTACCACCTGCAAAAAGGATGATGTCGCGTCCAGAAGCCCCAAATTCGCCGATATAGAACAACGGTTCTTTAAGTCCTGCAATCCAAGAAATTACAGAGAGCAGCATGATTCTAAAGATCAGTGCGAGGCTCAACCCGATCATACGGGCTCGTTTCTGGGAGTGCTTTGGAAGCTTTCCAGCAACAATCGAAATGAAAATGATATTGTCGATACCGAGAACGATTTCAAGAACGCTCAAAGAAAAAAGCGTGATTATACCTTCAACAGTAAATAAGCCAGCCCAAGCTGCAGGATCAAAAAAGCCCATTGTTTTTTTTAATGAGGTGCAAAACTATTGAAAAGCAGCGACTAAATTCCGAGGGCTTGAAAAATGTTTAGTTTTGCCCGTAAAGCCAATCAAATGACTAAAAAGTCGATATTCTACCTCACGCTTGTTCTAGGAACAATAGCAGTGCTTACCACATTGGTGCAGGTATTTAGTCCTACAACAGTGCCTTCGATTGCAGGAATGGTAGTTCGCTGGATGGCATTGTTGAGTGGAGTTTGGTATGTGAGTGGGCGAAAATCGCTTACACTTTGGATTTTGTTGTTCATGGCTTTGGGCATCGAAACTGGTCATGATTTCCCTGCTATTGCAGAGCCATTGAAAGTACTCAGCGACATTTTTTTGCGGTTAATCAAGACCATAATTGCTCCATTGCTATTTGCGACATTGGTTGTAGGAATTGCAGGACACTCGAGTTTGAAGCAAGTTGGAAGAATGGGCTTAAAGGCTATCGTATATTTTGAAGTTGTAACCACATTGGCGCTATTTATCGGATTAGCAGCTATAAATTTGAGTCAGGCTGGAGTGGGTGCCAGTTTAAATGCAGGTGAGAAAGAATCCAAAAAAGCGACAGTTTTATTGGAGCAGAAAGAAAGTCATGACGTGATTCTGGATATATTTCCGGAGAATATTGCTAAATCTGTGGCAACCAATCAAATATTACAAATTGTAGTGTTTAGCATTTTGTTTGGGATTGGCTTGGCGATGATTAAAAACGAGGAGAAAAAGCGCCCGATGTTGGCCTTTGCAGAGAGTTTGTCGGAGGTGATGTTTAAGTTCACCGACATTGTGATGTACTTCGCACCCTTGGCAGTTGGGGGCGCTATTGCTTATTCGGTCGCCACGATGGGTTTGAGTAATTTGAAGAGCCTGGTATATTTGGTTTTCACGTTGTATGGCGCATTGCTAGTGTTTATTTTACTTGTTTTGGTGCCTATTGGTTTGTTGGTAAAATTGCCTTTTAAGAAATTTCTTCAAGCCATTTCGGAGCCGGTTTCTATTGCGTTTTCTACGGCTAGTTCTGAAGCTGCATTGCCAAAAGCGATGGAGAATCTTGAAAAAATGGGTATTCCGCGAAAGATTGTGGCTTTCGTACTTCCAACGGGTTATAGCTTCAACTTAGATGGCACAACACTGTATTTATCATTGGCCTCCGTTTTCGTAGCGCAAGCTTGTGGTGTTGACCTTACTTTGTCGCAACAAATACAGATGTGTTTGATCTTGATGCTCACGTCGAAAGGTGTTGCAGGTGTCCGCGGAGCGTCGTTTTTAATTTTGGTAAGCACTGTAGCGTCTTTAGGATTAGAGCCAGAAAAGGCATTTGCTATTTTGGCTATAGATGCGATTATGGACATGGGAAGAACGTCGGTGAACGTTTTAGGAAATTGCTTGGCGACTTACGTAGTGGCGAAGTGGGAGCGAGAAATCTGATTTATTAACATCTACTGTGTAAGGATTCGGAATTTCCTGGCATGATTAGAAGTATTGGATATTGTAGATTTGCGGCTTCTATCACAAACGGGAAATGAAACACTTATTTACGCTTTTGGCCCTAATGGCTTTTGCCACCTCTGGATGGGCGCAGAATACCTCTCATCGCTGCGGTACCATGGAGGTTCACGAACACCTCATGAATACAAATCCTGAGTATGCACAACGCAGAAATGTAGTTGCGCAGCACACCAGAGACTATGAAGAAACGGGGAGTTTGAATAGCGCCCAGCGTGTGGTTTATACTATTCCTGTTGTGTTTCATGTGGTATATCAAAATGCTACAGAGAATATTTCAGACGCTCAATTGCTTTCTCAAATTGATGTTTTAAACGACGACTTCAGAAAGTTGAACGCAAATTTCAATCAAACACCAGCTGCATTTCAAGGTGTTGCTGCAGATTTTGAAATTGAGTTTTGTTTGGCTACAACGGATCCTAATGGTGCTCCAACTACTGGGATTACCAGAACGCAGACCACTGTAGGTTCCTTCGGTACTGATAATGATGTAAAATTTAACAGTACAGGTGGAAAAAATGCTTGGCCTGCAACGAAGTATCTGAATTTTTGGGTTGCCGATCTTGGAAGCAGTCTTTTAGGATACGCACAATTTCCAGGTGGACCAGCAAATACTGATGGGGTTGTTTGTACCTACACATCTGTAGGCCGCCCGCCAGCAAATCCATTTAATAATGAATTCAACTTGGGTAGAACTGCAACACACGAAATTGGTCACTGGTTAAATCTTTATCACATTTGGGGCAATGAAGATTCAGGTTGCGGAAATTCTCCGGGATCTGCTGGAACCGATGAGGTATCTGACACTCCGGTGCAAGATGATGCGACAGCTGGATGTCCGAACTTCCCTCAAATTTCGTGTAACAATGGTCCCAATGGTGACATGTTCATGAACTACATGGACTATATGTATGATGATTGTGCAACCATGTTTACTTCGGGACAGAAAACGAGATCGCGTGCATTGTTTAACGTTGGAGGGGAGCGCTACTCGCTGTTAACTGCCAATGTTTGTTCAGTTGCACCGCCAACGCCAGGCACTGCTTGTAATGATACTTTAAGATTTCCATTGGTAGGAACAGAGGTTATTTATGGTGATGCCAATCAAGGGTATATGGCTGGAACCAATGTTTACCTAGATCGTGAAAAAGCTGAGAAATTTACAGCCGTAGCTCCATACACCAGAGTAAAAGGAGGTTTATACAAGTTTGCAGTTGCCAATGCAAACGGTGTGAACAATCACAATGTAACATTCAAACTGTATGATGACAATGGTGCAGGAGGGCTTCCAGGTACCGTTTTAGCGACCACTTCTCTGCCGTTGAGTACCATTACAGCGAGCGTTAACACCGATAGTTATCTTCAAGTTACCTTTCCAACACCTGTAACAGTTTCAGGTAGCTTTTATTTAAGTTATACTGTAAGCCCAGAAACTGCTGTTGAGATTTCATTATATACCAATACTATTGGTGATGTCACTGTAAATACAGCCTTTGAATTGTTTGATGACAATACATGGCATGCGTTTTCAGAGGCGCAGCCGGTAAGTTGGGGCGTTAGCGTTAATCAGACGATTTCGGCTTGGATGGAAACGATTCCTCCAACGGCTTCATTTAGCGTGAATGACAATTCGATTTGTGCTGGAACATCGGTAACATTTACGTCAACAACGTCTAATTCAACAGGTATTCAGTGGAATTTCCCTGGTGGAAGTCCTTCAAATTCAACGCAGGCAAATCCTACAATCACCTACAATTCAGCTGGATCTTATAATGCAACCTTGATCGCTACAGGAGCATGTGCAGCGCAAACAGTTACACAGGCACAAACCAATTTCGTAGTAGTTACTGCACAACCAAGTACGCCAGTAATCAGCAATAACAGTGGTACTTTGTCGCTAGGAAGCGTAAGTGGCTCTGTACAATGGTTTGTGAATAATACGCCAATCAGTGGAGCCAACGGAGTATCGCACACTCCTTCATCAATTGGGAATTATACGGCCACAGTTACTTTGAATGGATGTGTTTCTACTTCTGCACCCTTCCCAATTAATTCAGTGGGTATTCAAAATATTGGATCAGGTCAAACAGTTGTATTTCCGAATCCTGCAAATGACCATTTTATAATCCAACTTGGTGCTGTAAAACCTGAAACCTTTACAGTGATTTTAACGGATCTAAGTGGAAAAGAAGTAATTAGGAAATCATATAACAACGTTTCATCTGGAGCTTCATTGGAAATTTCAACCAGTGACTTAGCAATTGGAATGTATCAATTGTTGATGTTCAATAACAATGAAAAACAAGTTGTGAGGATTGCCGTTTCTAGGTAGATAAAACTATATTGAACAAACATGAAATTTATGAAGGCCCGGATTCTGCTCTTTTTGCTTTTTCCGGGCTTTTTGCATTCGAATATAAGAGCAATCGATGAATTCGATTTCAACAGAATTGGTCAAGACACTACATATATCCGAAAATTTAAAGATCAGCCTCATTTAACCTTCGAGTTCGCACGACGGAATCAGGAGATCAGATTGATTAATCCGCTCAATGAGTCACAAACGGTAAATTACGAACCCAATACAAGAGTGAGTTTTATTACCTCGTTGGATTATCGATGGTTTAGTTTGTCGCTTGGCTTGTTCTCGTTTGGGGCATCTGAAGCTAAAAAGAAAGGCAATACTGAGCAATTTAATTTAAAGTTTAGCTTTAATGGGAAGCGGTTTTGGAACACCAATTACATTCAAGCCTACCAGGGATATTTCCAAAACAACCCCTCTGTTTCTAATCCGAATTGGAATCCACAAACTGAGATTTATCCTCAGCGCCCGGATATTTTCAATTTTACATTTTTCAGCAACATCGCGTATTGCTTCAAGCCGGATCGTTTCTCTTATCGGGCGGCTTTGTGGCAGCTTGATCGACAAGAAAAAAGTGCTGGTAGTTTCATCACTGGGTTGTCGTACCGCTTTAACCTCATCGATAGTGATACAAATTTAACGATGGTTCCTTTGAGTTTATATGGCGATTTTCTTCCCGACAACAGAGCCGTATCGGTACGCCAATCAACGTTTACTTTACATGGAGGATATATCCACACTTTTGTGGCGAATAGAACTTGGTTTTGTACTTTATACTTTCTGCCAGGATTAGCCTTCGAGAGCGGATTTTATCGTCCAGACGATTTGCGAATTCGAAATTTCAAATCTGCCACAACCATTGCAACTGAATTCAGAATTATTCTTGGGTACAATGGTTTAAAATGGTTTGGCGGCATTTCGGGGCATTCACTTTCATTCGCAGGCAACCGCAATGCCGATTTATGGGTCGACAGTAGCTTTGGTTGGGTGCGTCTTTTTGGCGGTTACCGTTTTAATCAGGTAGATCGAAGTAAGGGACCTCGAGCCTTAAGGTCAATTGGGCTTTGATTAATAAGCCCGTTCGTTTACCTTGTTAAAGAAATTAATGAAAGCTCTATTTACCACCTTATTTCCTCCTGGCGTCGGATAATTGCCGGAGAAGTACCAATCGCCGGTGTGCCCAGGACAGGCCACATGTAAATCGTTGAGTGTTTGGTAAATGATTTGCACCTCCGCATTGATTTCAGGTGGTGTGAGTAATTTGGCGATCATATCCGAGATTTCTTGATCAGAAAATGGCTCATAGATACGTTGCACGACATTCCTCATTTCCTCCTTTGTATAGCTGTCTTGAGCGATACACAGTTCGTAAACCTCATCTACCACATATTCACTTCCTCGTTCTTTATGCAGTTCAATCGCAGCTTGGAAAGCGATAAAATCTCCAAGTTTTGCCATATCAATCCCGTAACAATCAGGATATCGAATTTGTGGGGCTGATGAAACGATGATAATCTTTTTCGGACCAAGTCGATCCAATATTTTCAGGATACTTTGTTTGAGTGTTGTGCCTCGAACGATGGAATCGTCGATGATAACCAAGGTATCTACATTCTTTTTCACCACACCGTAAGTTACATC
Source organism: Bacteroidota bacterium (assembly GCA_947460255.1). Classification (GTDB taxonomy): domain Bacteria; phylum Bacteroidota; class Bacteroidia; order M30B66; family M30B66; genus CAMCXT01. The sequence goes on along the minus strand of CANHIS010000076.1, from coordinate 9,795 downwards.
GTAAACGTGCGCCACCATTTCGTCGCGGTGAAGATCGTCGGTAATGAACGTGCGGATTTTAGCGTCTTTGATAGCAATCTTCTCTGTTCGGATTTTTTGGTTGAGGATCTGAGCAAGTTGCTCGTTACTCATTTGTCCCTTGAGTTCAAGAATCTGCCTTTGTTTCTGCTGATTGAGCCATTCGTTCATGCCATGGATCATTCCAAAAAATGCTGTTTCGGCAGTATTAGGAATGTAGGAGAAGACAGTATTTTCGATATCGTAGTTGATGGCTTCGAGAATCTTGGCACTCAGTTGTTTGCCAAGATTCTTACGTTCGGTATAGATGTCTGCATCCGATCCGCGCGAGAAATAAATTCGCTCAAATGAGCAGGATGCCTTGGGTTTTGCTTCGCGAATTACAGCTTCAGAAATGTGGCCATTTTTCTTAATGATCAGCGCTGAGCCTGGAGTAAGTTCTTGAATTTCTTCGATCGGAACATTAAAAGCAGTTTGCAGCACGGGACGTTCTGAAGTAGCTACCACAAACTCATCGCTCTTCAGGTAAAAACAAGGGCGGATTCCGTTTGGATCGCGCATTACGAATGCATCACCGTGGCCGAGCATGCCAGTAATCACATAACCACCATCGAAGCGTTTTGAAGCTTGACGAAGAATTTCTGCCACATCAATATCACGGGCGATGAGGTGCGAAATTTCTGCGTTTGAATGACCTTGACGTTTAAATTCTCGGAACAATCGCTCGTTTTCCATGTCGAGAAAGTGTCCAATTTTTTCGAGCACAGTAACTGTATCGGCCATTTCTTTAGGATGCTGACCGAGTTCTACCAACTGTTCGAATTGCTCATCTACATTGGTGAGGTTGAAGTTCCCTGCAACAACGAGGTTACGGGTCATCCAATTATTCTGACGAAGGAAAGGGTGACAATTCTCGATCGAGTTTTTGCCGAATGTACCATAGCGAAGATGACCCATTAAGAGTTCTCCGATGAACGGGTGGTTCTTCTTGAGGTATTCGGTATCCTTGAATTTTTCAGGATTGTCGCGACGAATTTCTTCGTAATAGGAATTAAGTTTCTGAAAGATGTCTTTCAGTGGTTGGGAGTCGTTAGAGCGGTAACGACCGATGTAACGGTGCCCAGGTTCAACATCGAATTTTATGCAGGCTACTCCAGCGCCATCTTGACCACGATTGTGCTGTTTCTCCATGAGGAGATTGAGCTTATTTAGGGCGTATCTAGCGGAGCCGTATTTTTGGCGGTAGTAGTCGAGGGGTTTGAGCAGGCGGATTAGAACAATGCCGCATTCGTGTTTGATTTGTTCGCTCATGGGATGGTTGGAGAGGAGCGCAAAGTTACTAAACCAAGGTGAGAATTGTTCGAAAGACTTGATCAAAATTCACATTGGATATTCAAATTGAATTTAAAACATTGGAATTAATAATACACTTATGGAATCATGTTAAATGAATAGACTATGAGAATTGACGATAAATCATTTGAGGCAAAAAGACTATTCAATATCTGTAAGCTTTTTGGGGATACCATTTTACATTAAGTGAAAAAACACTATTTCAGAGGCCAAATAAAGGCTCAAAAGCAATTTACTTTCAGTTACATTATTTCACTTTAAAACGATTACCCGATTTAACCGTTTATAGTCGATTATAATCGGTTAATACACGACTAATAGCTCAAGTGTGTTGTAATTTTGCCAATGGAGGGAGGCTAGCGGCCGGCCCCTGAAAAATTAAAATTTACCGTTCAACCTGATGTATAGTTGATGACGATTCCGGGCCAGGGATTGTAACGGAAAGCCCGCAGCAATTGGAGCTTCGCGGAAATTGCGAGGACTTGAAGTGAAAAGCCCGGTTTAGGCCCCCAAAAATTTATGTTTGCCTTCCAATCCCAGCCATTCTAAAGCGGTTCCACTGAGAAGACGCTTTTTTTCTGTATCAGAAAATGGCATCGACTTGATGAGTGTTCCAGGAACATCTTCGCCCAATGGGAATGGATAATCGGAGCCAAGAGCCACGCGGTTTACACCTGCAAAATCGACCAAATAACGCAAGGCGCGCTCGTCGTGTACCAACGAATCGAACGTTAATCGGTGAAGATACTTTTCGGGAGAAATCGGATTGTCGATCGCAACCAAGTCGGGTCTGCAATCAAAACCATGCTTTAAACGACCGAGTGTGAATGGAAACGAGCCGCCACCGTGGGCAAACGCCACACGTAAATTTGGCAATCGTTCGAAAACTCCACCAAAAATAAGGGATGCAATGGCACGAGATGTTTCACCAGGCATACCTACCAACCATGGAAGCCAATATTTTTGCATGTCCTTCTCCCCCATCATTTCCCATGGGTGGATGAAAACAGCAGCGCCCAATTCCTGAGCGGCCTCAAAGATTTCAAAGTACTCAGGCTCGCTCAAGTTCCGCTGATTCACATTTGAACCAATCTGAATTCCAGCCATTCCGAGTTCTTTCATACAACGCTCCAACTCCTTAATCGCCAATTTTGGACTCTGCATGGGGATGGTTCCAAGACCGATAAAACGATCAGGATACTGCTTCACAATGCCAGCAATGTGGTCGTTCAAAAACTCGGAAACAGCCAGTGCATCTTCGGGTTTTGCCCAATAAGAAAACATCACAGGCACCGTACTAAGTACTTGCACATGCACACCATGATGATTGCATTCTTTCATGCGTGCTTGTGGATCCCAACAATTGTCCTGAACCTCACGAAAGAAATGGTCATCTCGCATCATTCGTGCACAACAAGGCTTGTGGTGCTCCAAATGCACAAAGCCCCCATAGCCAAAACGTTCCTTGAAATTCGGAATATTTTCGGGCAAAATGTGCGTGTGGATGTCGATGGTGAGCATAAATTAAGGATAAAGAAGGTTTATTTCTCGCAACCTCGAACTTCAGTCCGAGGATAAAAAATGAAAGATGAATGTTCTATTCAACCTCAGAAATCAATCCGAGGACAAAAATCACAATGGCTGAGGGGGCTGCATTACTGTTCCACACTGCTTACAGGTGCGAAGATCTTCGTTCGAATAGAAGGCATTCATCACTGGAGGAAGGTTCTTTACGATGTCGGCAACATGCAGCTGTTCTTCATATAGTTTGTTTCCACAATTCTCGCAGTACCAAAGAAAAGAGTCAAGCACCTTTTCTGGACGAACCAATTCAATCACCAAACCTACAGTGTTTGCTGGACGTTGCGGCGAATGTGGCGTTTTTCCTGGCAGCATGAAGATATCTCCTTCGTTGATTGGAATATCGACAGGCTTGCCATCTTCGATAATTTTAAGCACCATATCGCCTTCCAATTGGTAATAAAACTCTTCAGATTCGTTGTAGTGGTAATCTTTCCTGTTGTTCGGACCACCTACAACCATAACGATGATATCATCGGCAGTTTTATACACCGATTGGTTACCCACCGGCGGTTTGAGAAGATGTCGGTTCTCGTCGATCCATTTCTTAAAATTAAAAGGTCGTTGGATGGGCATAAGCGTTAATTTTGCCGGCAATTTAGACAAAAACCCACATTGAAATGGAATTGAATCTCAAAGGAAAAACCGCGCTAGTTTGCGGCTCTACACAAGGAATTGGAAGATCGAGTGCACAAGAATTGGCCAAATTGGGCGCTCGCATTGTACTAATGGCAAGAGATTCAGAAAAACTTCAAGTGGAGAAATCTGTAGTTGATCAACTCAATGGATTAGACAATGAGATCTTGGTAGCAGATTTTAGTCGTTGGGAAGAAGTTCAAAAAGTGGTGCAGGATTATGTGGCCACAGGAAAACAAATCAATGTTTTGGTCAATAACAATGGAGGGCCAGCAGCTGGTCCGATTACAGAAGCAAAGCCAGAAGCATTTTTAGCTGCATTTACGCAACATTTGTTGTGCGGTCAAGTGATCACACAAGCTGTATTGCCGGGAATGATAAACTCAGGATATGGACGAATCATCAACGTAATTTCGACTTCTGTGAAGATGCCACTGCATGGATTGGGAGTTTCGAATACCATTCGCGCTGCAGTTGGAAATTGGTCGAAAACCTTAGCTAACGAAGTGGGAAAACATGGAATTACAGTGAACAATGTTCTTCCGGGTGCAACCATGACTGGTAGATTGGAACAGATTGTTAAGAACAAAGCTGAGAAATCAGGTAAATCTATTGCGGAGATAGAAGCAGAAATGCTGGCCGAAATTCCGATGAAACGCTTTGCACGACCTGAAGAAATTGCTTGGGCTGTTTGTTATTTGGCTTCACCAGCAGCTGCATATGTGAACGGAATCAATATTCCTGTTGACGGCGGAAGAACAGGGAACTTGTAATTCATCAGTTTATTCAGGTCAATTTTACATAACCGAAAAGCGAGGGCCACCGGGCGAGACAAATAGCTCCCGGAGCTTTAGCGTAGGGACTATAGGCGAGCACGGGATGCCGCGAACGAAATGCATAATTAAACATTTGATAATCTGCGGCAGGCCCAAAAAAAAATCATGGATTAATTACAATAAATCGCTGATTATTTTCTCCAACATTGAGTAAATACAATCCATTTGGTAAATTATTCCAGGTAATTATGCCATTAATTAATTGTCCGTTGTGAACAATTTTACCAGAAATATCGATTATTTTAAATGGCTTATTTTCAATTAAACCTGTATTAATAAATGTAGATGCGGGCTGTGGAAATAGCTGTAATTTCTGGGATTTAAGATTATCGATGGAAGTTACATCCCAACACAATTGCGAACGATAATTTTCAAAAACCCAATTCATAAAAGCATTTTGATCGTTGGTGAAGGCGACCTGACAGCCTGGAAAGCTGTAATCCATGTAATTTTCGACCATATCAAAAAGATCTTCTCCATTGATATTGTCTTCGCATGTATTTGAATTTTGACTACACAAAAAATACGAATAATCGGCAGCGGAAGGTGTATCATTAATTCCATCATCACCAGTACAATTGAGGTCATCGCCCCAAATGTGGCGCAATCCGAAGTAGTGCCCAACTTCATGAACGGTTACTTTCCCTAAATTGTCGTTGTCGTCGCCAAAAAATTCCCACTGAATAACTACTCCATCAACAATATCTTCAAATCCACCTGGCCAATTCGGCAAATTTGCAGGAGGAATGGCATATCCGGCAACGGTTGGCATTCCAGTTTCGTCTTTGGTATCACAAACCCAAATATTTAAATAACGCTGGGGATTCCAAGCACTGCTGCCGCCTTCTGAGGTGTATTTCACACCCTCTGAAAGAAATTCATTAGAAGAACCAAATCCATCTCGATTTGTTGGTACGCGCAAGATTCCGTTGGTTGGATTTCCTTGTGGATCTATTTCAGCCAGTTTAAAAAATATGCCAGATGGATTACCTGTAATGGGCAAAAATTGATCTCTCAACAATGATGTGTCATTATTTAAATGATTTAATCGGCGATTTAAAATATCAATTTGATTAAATATTTGATCATCTGAAACATTTGCCTCATCATTAAAATAGACAACATGCACCACTACATTTACAGTACAAGGACCAAATTCGGAAGAAATCCGATTAGATTTAAATTCACCAGTTAATGCTAGAAATTCTTTTTTATAAGCTGAATTAATCTGATCAAGTTTATTCATCACATGCTGATGGCCACAGAAATGATCCGCATTTTGTGCAATTAAATTTACCGAAATTAAAAGCAAAATAATAAATGAAATAAAATTTCTCATAATCAAGTTTATGTTGGAATAAATTTAACTACTTACTTTAAACCGAAAATAAACAATTTTTATTCACTATCGGTTCGAAATGCAGCTCTTTTTAGTCGGTCATTGATGGCAATACCGAGTCCGACTGCTGGAACAGCCTCTGCAAGTATTAATTCACCGGGCAATTTATCGGCTTGTCGTAATACAGAAAAAAGATTTGCAGCAGCTTCAACAACGGACCCATTCTTACTTAACAACAATTGGCGCTCAATCGGGTAATTGGGAATGAATTGATCAAATAAAACTAAAATTGGAAATTCCTTTTCATATTGATCAAACAATGAACTTATATCTCCAACTAACAAGGGTTTCAGAGGAGCGTAATGGCTTTTCAACATGCCAGGTGCCCGAGGATCCGAACTTTGATTTACTCGAGCTTTTACTTCTCCAATAACTGATTGTATTTCATCAATCGACAAGCCACCTAAGCGAAAAACAGTTGGGATGCCATCTTCCAATCCTACAATTGTGCTTTCTAGTCCGACCGTGCAAGGCCCACCGTCTAGTATATAAGGAATTTCCAATCCCAATTGATCGTTTACATGTTGCGCGTTAGTGGGGCTCACATACCCGAATGGATTGGCGCTAGGTGCAGCCAAAGGAAAACCAGTTTCAGCAAGCAATTGCAATGTGAGCGGGTGATTGGGAATTCGAAAAGCAGCTTCGGGCAAACCAGAACAAGTTAAATCGGGCACTACACTTTTACGTGGAAGCAACAACGTGAGCGGGCCAGGCCAAAATGTCTCTGCAAGTTTTCGCAGAATAATGGGAAAATCTGAAATCAATGGCTCCAATGCTGCAATCGAATGAACATGTAGGATCAGCGGATCAAAAAATGGTCTTTTCTTGACTGCAAAAATTTCAGCAACACGGTTTGGATCAAGCGCATTTCCTGCCAAACCATATACTGTTTCAGTAGGGATTGCGACTACACTGAATTTAAGAAAATGTGCAGCCTGTTGAATGTCGTTGCCGATCTCAGCCATAGCACAAAAGTAAGGTATTGAAGTGTAAGGTAATCGTTGAGATGTCTGAAACCCTCAAATACCTCTTTTAGTAACATAAATACTGAGTTATCAGGTTGATAACGACCCAATATTTTAATTGTTACGATTGATTAAAACAAACCAATGACCAGAATAATAGTCGTTGCCATGTTCACTTTGAGCCTTGCATTTCTAGGATCTTGCAAGAAAGATGATCTCACCGATGAATCAAGCTATTCACAAAATACTGAAAACAATAATTTGCTGGTTGAGACCATTCAACGCAATAGCGGATCTGAAAAGACAGTTTCCATCGGCGATAAAACTTATATTATCGGATACACGCAATTGAACAACAACCAAGATGCTTATGCGCTTTGCATGCGGGGCGCTGAAATTGTTTGGGCACGCTACTATGATAAATCGCCCGATGACTCTCGCGGCGAAGCCCTAGCTTTGAGCGGCAACAACCTCATTGTAGCTTTTTCATGCACTGGTGGGAATACAGATTTCGAAGCAACAAGTGGAGCTTTTCAAATAAGCTATGGTGCTGGTGGTGGACCGAAAATCTTGTACCTCGCGAAAATAAATGCACAAACCGGATTAATTGAAAACGCAACTTTCATAGGATGTAAATTAAACAACGGCAACACAAACACAATTCGAGTTCAAGACGACAATCCACAGCCTATCACATTTACCAATGAAGGAAATATCCGCGTCATGGCAACAAAGGCATACGATCGTGCAGATGGAAGATTGACTCCTGGAAATGGAGACGATCAAGATTGCTTGGTTTCTGGTGGAAGCTGGGAAGGAATCTTCAGTATGAATATGCAATTGATAAACGGAAATTGTTTTCCGGATTGAAATTGAAGTGTTACATTTGGAGAGAGCATGAAAAACAAACTCTTCATTCTATTTTTATTCGGTGCACAATTGATTGGTTTTTCTCAATCAAATAAAGTTGTAGAGAATTTAATTGTAGATCGTAAATCAGCATTATCAAAGAGCTTCAAGCCAGTTGTGTATTTGAAAAAGGATGATTTGAAAACACTTGATCCCTTTACAATTTCAGCTTTATTAGGATTGCAGTTTTATAAAACATTTCTATCATCAGATTTAGGCTCTTCTTGTCGCTTCTCACCTACTTGTTCGGCATTTGGAGCAGAAATCATCAAACAGTGTGGTGTTTGGCCGGGTTTATTGCTCACCGCCGACAGATTAATTCGCTGCAATCCAGAAGCAGAATTCGACAATTGTGAACATTTAATCGATCGGGAAACCGGCATCATTTACGATGAGGTTACTGATTATTAGCTTTTTCACTCTGTTGATGGGCGAGACTTTTGGATCATGCCCTGATAGTTTGCAACAGAAATTTCTGAAACATCTAACTGAGAATAAAATGTGGTCGGAAAGACTTGCTTTTACCGCCGAAATGGATCATAAAAACTGTGAAACATGGAAGTTGGAACATGCCTTTTCGCTCAGCATGACTAAACAATTCGTTCAATCGGATTCAATCTACAATGCCTGCAATCAACTTAATGAATTTAAAAATCACCGCATTTGGATTGCCTTTAAAACCAGAAATACTTTATGGCTAAGTAAGGCAGAAAACTTACCAGATCAGGCGGCATACTGTCTTTCATTATTGATCACTAAACCTGATTCTTTGCACAAAAAACAAGGATATCAACGATTAAATAATCGATATTTTGAATGGCAAAATGTAGACAAGAAATCTGAGTTTCTAGCTGGGTTCTTCTCTTTGGTTCCAGGCCTTGGAAAGCTTTATTGTGGCTACAGGAAACAAGCCCTAATGAGCTTCATTGCGAATGTTGGTTTGGGAGCCATTACACTAGAAACTCTTTTAAAAAGAGGTCCTCAAGATGCATTGTTTTACGCTGTGGCCTCATTGGCTGCAACATTCTACGGAGGGTCAATTTATGGTACAGTAAATTCGTTACAAAAAGAAAAGAAAGACCGATTAGATGCATTGTATTTGGAAATTACTGAACGTTTTCTGGCTTCCTATGCTGCTTATCCACTCTAGTGGAATTGCACAAAGCGACAGCCTTAGCAAGAGATTGCTCCACATCGAACAAAGGTTGTTTGGTGAAAGTGATTCGATGAGCTACGATTTTAATCAATTGATCTTCGAAAAGGTGGAGATCCTATCTAAACAAGGAAATTATAATCGTGTAATCAGCGAATCAAAAAGACTAAATAAATATGTTACAACAGATCAGAAATGTGCGATCAATAAAATTCGGTATGATGCCTATATAAGAACGAATAAATCATTTGATTTAATTGCTGAATTAAAGAATAAAACCCTTTGCGAACAAGACACTGCTTTAACTTTATTAAGAGCAATCGTTTATTTAGAAAACAATCAATTCGATAGCTTCACGAACGAAATAGCAAGAATAGATTCTAATGCAAGTCGCTCATTTATGCAAGTCGTCCAACAACCATCTACGAATACAAAAAAAGAAAGAAAGTGGTTGCCTGCTTACCATTTTTCAAATCGAAATTACTTAAAAGCAACTACAACACTCTTCTTGCACAGCCTTCCACCAGCTACATTCACCACAAGTTTATTGCTGGCCGTGCCTGTAAGTGGAGTAATTGTTGGCACTTATTTAGGCTGGCGTATTTACGGAAGTAACAAGGCCTCAATAGAACAAATCAAAGAAAAAAATAGCCGGCAAGAATCATATAAAACGATTCTTGCCGGCTACAAAATATTAGAGCAAATCAATAAGACTTATTGAATTTCGATTTTACCAATTCGATAAGTGCTCGTAGATGTGCCAGTTCTACCTCCTGCTGAGCAGCAGCCTTTTTTAGCCTTGTATGAATAAAAGGCAAGTTTGTTCTCTGCAATTTTAGCCGCATTCCTAAATGTCATTCTAAAATCACGCGACTTATCGAACGTAAGCATCGAATATTTCTCATATTCTCCTTCAGAAGTCATAGAAACAAGCACTGGGTTCAT
>CANHIS010000075.1 GCA_947460255.1 Bacteroidota bacterium | reverse complement strand
TATGCCGATTACCTCACCTATTGGGATTATATCCATCTCGACACTTTGTTGAGTTTGCAAAATCCGCGCACGAGTTTCCCTGATGAGGAAATCTTCATCATGTACCACCAAATCACAGAGCTTTATTTTAAGTTGTGTTTGCACGAATTGGAACAGATGGCTTCAGCCGAAACGGCGGAAGTTGACTTCCTTACTCGCCGCGTTGAACGTGTAAACCGCTACTTCATCAACCTTACGCATTCTTTTGACGTGATGGTGGATGGAATGGATCAACAACAATTCCTCAAGTACCGAATGTCGTTGTTGCCAGCGTCGGGTTTCCAAAGTGCGCAATATCGGATGATTGAAATCTACGCCACTGAGTTTATCAATTTGGTTGATAAAGACCATCGGGAGCGCTTCCGCGGAAATGGATCCGGAATTCGTGAACAATTTGAGTTCATCTATTGGCAAGCTGGAGCGACAGAACTAGCCACTGGGAAGAAAACGCTCACCTTGAAGCAATTCGAAGACAAGTACAAGAAGTCGCTCATCGAATTGGCTGAAAGAAATGCTCCAAGAAACTTATTGACGCAATACAACAAGCTGAAAGCAGAAGGTGTGAATGTTGATGCTTTAAAAGAAAAACTTCGCAAGCTCGACACCTTGGTGAATGTGAATTGGCCTCTGATGCATTACAAGAGCGCCGTACGTTATCTCCAAAGAAACCCTGAAGACATTGCCGCAACTGGCGGAACCAACTGGCAGAAGTACTTGCCTCCGCGTTTCCAAAAACGGATTTTCTACCCTGAACTTTGGTCAGAACAAGAAATCAGCGAATGGGGCAAAGGTTGGGTGGAAGAAACGGTTTTCGGGAAGTAGGTTGTAGTGAATCGCTTAGATGTCCTAAGGTTTTATTTTTCTAGCTTCATCCCAGCGACTATCTAGGATTGCAACAACGAATATTTTGTTTTTCCTGATTGTGTAGTAAACCGAAAGTACTTTACTCAAAACAGCCTTCCTGATTTTTAACTTTTTGTTTTCTGGGTATAGTGTTGGAAACAAACCAACATGTCCTTCAAATTCAGCAAGTAAATAATAGAATTTATCAATCTCCTTTTGAGAAAAGTTCCTTTTTAAATTGGCGATTATTTCAATTGCATTTGTTGATGATTGAGATGAATATTCGATATCCATCAACTTCTTCCTATTCACTCTTTAAATTCTTCCAAAACTGATCGCTTGTCATTACTCTTCCCTCATCAATATCTTTTATCCCTCTGTTGATAACGCTTCGCTGATTCTCAGACAGGTTTGTCCACCAATCTTCTGTTGATCCTGATGTTTTTAAACTATCAAGAAACTCGATCAAACGCTCATCCGATAGCATGTTTATCCAAGCAATCAAATCATGCTTTTTTCTTTTGAGTTCAGCAGCCGACATTTTTCTAATGGTTTCTAACAAAGATAAAAACTTGTTGAATTACTTCTTGGATTGACTTCCGTCTTTTCTAGCGAACCCTACTCAAAAAGAATCCTTCAACTGTTAATCCATTGATCAATGGATCATTCTGCTGTGCAGTAATCTGAAATGGAATTGCAGCATCAAAATTCAACAAGCCTGTTGAGAATGCACTGGTTTGATAGCCCGGCATCACCAAGGCTCCAGAAATCTTTGTTGATCCACCCGGTAAACGGTGCAAGGTGATTCTAGCATCCCATCTTCCAGTAGCAAACACTGGAAAAGTGAGCACTTGTGTCGCAAATTTGAATCTGAAAATCCCTGTATCTGCATTCACCTCGCCAAAGGCATGCAACTCGATCGCTTGTCCGTCGGATTCTATCGATGAAGCTGGAATTACGTAAGATCCGATGGTCGTTTCGGCTGCTTGAGCGGTTCCACTCTGACTCATAAACGAAAAGATCACCGATGATGGCACTTCAATTTCTGGAACCACAGTATTTTGCCAAGCAGTGCCATTGAAAAACCAAGGCGAATTGGTATCGGTATCGTACATCATTAATCCATTGGCTGGATTCGATACATCTAAACGTTGCAAGGTGCTTAACCGCGGCATCAAGAAACCTTGAGAATCGGCAGCGATTTCAAATTTCGCACTTGGATGCGGATTGTTGGTGCCCAAACCGGCATTCCCGTTCTGAGAAAATGCTGGTTTCCCTAGCAAAACCAGTAAGGCAAGAAGAGTCAATTGCTTTATCACGAAGCGAAAATACAACTTCATCAACATCATTTTGCAAGAAACATTTTGAGTACCGTTTAGATTTTGCAACTTTACCTGCAACAAGAACGCGGATCATCCGTTAAAAATCACATGAGCAAATTAAGGCTATTTCTGCTGCTTGTTTTGGTAGCATTGGGTTTTCAAAGCTGTAGCTTAGGAAAGAAAAAATGCGATTGTCCAGATTTGAGACGATCAAAACGCGTTGCCATACTTTCCACCCCAAATCACCACGATTTTTCGCTTCAGATTCGGGCAATTGTGTAATTTCGCACGGTTGTTTAGAATCGTTCCGAATAGTGTCGAAATCTCATACTCTTTCTGTCTTAGTTCCTGGTAACAGTGCGCGCATTGTGCAGTTTCTTGATGAGGAAATTTCCCTCAAAATGATCGAAATGGGGTGTATTCCAGGAACTTTGGTTACAATGATTCGCAAAGCACCTTTCGGCGATCCACTCGCTTTCGCATGCCATGGTTCAATCATCAGCATTCGAACTGCCGAAGCCCAAACAGTACTCGTAGCGCCCGAAAATGTCTGATGCCTCCTCCACAACACGCAATGTTGCGCTGGTTGGCAATCCGAACAGTGGCAAATCCACGTTGTTTAACGCACTCACCGGACTAAACCAAAAGACTGGAAACTTCCCCGGAGTAACGGTAGAAAAACACACCGGAAAGGTGCGGATTTCTGGAATCAACAATCTGCCTGCGCAAACCATTAACTTCATCGATCTTCCAGGCACTTACTGTCTTTATCCTAAGTCGCCCGACGAACTTGAAACGCTCGCAGCGCTGATTGATCGAAATTCCAGTGACTTTCCAGATCTCATTCTCATGGTGGCTGATGCCTCCAATTTGAATCGTTCATTGTTGCTTTGCACACAGCTTATCGATCTTGGAATTCCGATGGTTCTTGCTGTGAACATGATCGATTTGCTCGAAGATTCCGGACAAGAACTCAAACTTGACGTGCTTTCTGAATCGCTGGGCATTCCTGTTGTTTCAGTGAACGCTCGGGAGAAAAAAGGCATCAGAGAAATCAAATCGGCGATTTTGCAAGGTGGGAAAATGCCTCACAGTACTTGGCAAATTCCTCCGCAGCGGGCAGCATTGGTGAATGACTTACAGAAAACTTTCCCCGACAGAAAGCCTTTTGAAGCTTATTTGATTGGTGCTAATCAACTGATGCTTGAAAATCGTTTGCCACTTAGCAGTACAAAAGAAATTCTCGCCCAACATCAAGTTCCTCCTTTTCAATTGCAATCTGAAGATTCATTGATTCGATACACCGAAATCAATCGAATTCTCGATAAAGCCATTGGGAAACTAAATCCGCTCAAGGCATTTGGCATTACCAACCGCATCGACAGTGTGCTTACCCATCCAGTTTGGGGATTTCTCACTTTCATGGTGGTTCTGTTGATGATCTTCCAAGCTGTTTTTTCATGGTCAGAACTGCCTATGGATCTCATCGATCAAGGCTTCATCCTTCTGGCATCCTGGCTAACTGAAACGCTTCCCGCAGGCAGTTTCACAGATTTACTCACGCAAGGAATTCTTCCCGGCTTGGGCGGAATCTTGATGTTCATCCCACAAATTGCCATCCTTTTCGCCTTCATCGCTATCCTCGAAGATTCAGGATACATGGCCCGTGTGAGCTTCATCATGGATCGCTTGCTCAGAAGGTTCGGAATAAACGGTCGATCTGTAATTCCGCTTATCAGCGGCGTAGCCTGCGCAGTGCCTGCGATCATGTCGGCGCGAACCATCAAGAACACAAGAGAACGCCTCATCACCATTTTCATCACTCCACTGATGAGCTGTTCGGCACGTTTGCCGGTTTACACTTTACTCATCGCGATAGCCATACCGGATGAAGAGTCTGGTTTTTTCAATACCCGTGGATTGCTATTGATGGGGCTTTATCTCCTCGGATTTTTGGCAGCACTCTTTTCCGCTTTGCTGATGAAGTTTTGGGTGAAAACCAAGGAGCGCAGCATTTTCATTATGGAACTGCCAGTTTACCGCATGCCGCAACTTTCGGTGATGTTCTACACCATGGTCGACAAAGTGAAGGTTTTTGTGCTCGATGCTGGTAAAATCATCATTGCAATCTCAATTGTGCTTTGGGTTTTGTCGTCATATGGACCCGGAAACAAATTTGAGGAACTCGAAAAGCAATATTCAAATCCTGGGCTCATTGCATCAATGGGTGAAGTTTCCGCTGCCGAAAGACTAGAATCGGAAAAGTTGAGGTATTCCTATGCAGGTTATGTTGGAAGAGCCATCGAACCAGCCATTGAGCCACTTGGCTTCGACTGGAAAATTGGAATCGCCTTGGTTACTTCCTTTGCCGCACGGGAAGTTTTTGTGGGTACAATGGCTACTATTTATGGCGCTGGAAGTGCAGATGAAGATACGTCTTCACTCAAAATGCGCATGCAGCAAGATGTATGGGATGGAACCGACAATAAAATCTTCACCTTCGCAACTTCTTTTGCCTTGATTCTGTTCTATGCCTTCGCGATGCAATGTATGAGCACGCTTGCGGTGGTAAAACGAGAAACCGGTTCCTGGAAATGGCCCATTATTCAGTTTTTCTGGTTTGGAGCGCTTGCTTGGCTTTCGGCTTTTGCCGCACAACAATTTCTTGGATAATTTCACTTAGATACTTCACCTTTTGAGCCGCAAAGAACTCTTCATGCTTTTCACACTTGCGCTGATTCAGTTTACGCATGTGATGGATTTCATGATCATTATGCCCATGGGAAAACAACTCATGGAAATCTTCAATATTAATCCACCGCAGTTCGGGAACATAGTATCCTCATACAATATTTCTGCGGGCTTGGTAGGTTTTGCTGGCGCTTTCTTTGTCGACAATTTCGACCGTAAGAAGCTGCTCATGACTTGTTATGTTGGCTTTTTACTAGGCACGCTCGCTTGCGGATATGCTCCAAACTATCAAATGATGTTGGTTTCTCGTATCCTCACAGGTGCATTTGGCGGCTTATTGAGCACACTGATGCTATCTATTGTTTCTGATGCAATTCCATTGGAACGTAGAGGATCTGCTATGGGAATTCTTACTTCTGGTTTCGCCTTGGCATCTGTATTCGGTGTGCCGTTTGGAAGCTACTTAGCAGGCGAATACACTTGGCACGCACCATTCATTTTCATCGCAGCAATTGGCACGTCGATACTTGTGGCTGTATTTGTTTTTGTGCCCTTTATGAGCGACCATATCACTAACAAAGCAAACCGTCCCGATCCACGCCAAGTGCTCGTTAATTTGGCAAAAAATCTCAACCAGCGTCGCGCTTTGTTTCTGATGAGCATGCTGATGTTTTCGCAGTTTTCGATCATCCCGTTCATTGCACCTTACATGGAAATGAATGTTGGATTCACCAGGAACGAAGTGAACTTGATCTATCTTTTCGGCGGCCTTTGTGCTGTATTCACAGCGCCTTTGGTAGGTCGATTGGCCGATAAAATCGGAAGGCTCAAGGTGTTTGTGATTTTTGCCAGCATGATGCTCATTCCTGTTTTCCTTATCACAAACCTTGGAGCATGGCCTGTTCCGCTGGTATTGGTGATAACCAGTGTCTTTTTCGTTACTGTAAATGGTCGTGTAGTACCTGCGATGGCAATCATATCATCAACCACAGAACCTAAAACCCGTGGAAGTTTCATGAGTTTCAATAGTTCTGTGCAGCAGCTCTCTGCCGGAATTGCAGCTTTCCTTGCAGGATCTATTGTAGGTAAAGACGATGCTGGTCGATTGCTCAACTACAACTACGTTGGATACATTGCACTTGTGGCTGGAATCGTGGTAATTTATGCAGCTACAAGAATTAAATCGACAGAGACTTCTGCTCCTCCCATTCAGGTTTCCGAGGAAGTGAAGGTCAATTAAACATTCAATCCGCTGAGGATAATCTGCTCTACTTCATCCGAATTCCAGCGCTCTTCGATATTCGGAAGCTTCATCACTTTTTGCATGATGTATTCCTGACGATCGCCTTTTTCTAGTGCATCAGCGTAAGGCATGTGACTAAAAGTAACCATTGAATATAGCGGAGTCCACAGAGTTGGATGCTTTTCGCTGAACCAACCTTCGATCTTTTTCTGCAAAAGGAATTCTGGTTGAGAAACCCTGTCACGCATTTCAATAAAGTTTCTCAATGCCAATTCTGCAATCGCATCTCCATTGCGTTTCCGGCTTTGCTCATATTTACGCATCAATGAAGCCCAGTTGCCTTCATGGTTGTCGAGCAATTCATTGAACACACTACAATCTTCAAATCCGCAATTCATGCCTTGTCCGTAGAATGGTACAATGGCGTGTGCAGCATCACCGATGAGCATAATTTTATCGCCCCAAGACCAAGGATAACAGCGCACGATAACCATTGCTGCTGCTGGGTTTTCGGCATATTCCTGTCTAAAATGTGGCATTAAATCCAGCGCATCTGGGAATTGATCTCTAAAGAAGGCTTCGGCCTTATCGATTGTATCAAGGCTGTCGAAGGAAAGCGGCCCAGTTTTCGGGAAGAAAAGTGTGAGGGTGAAACTTCCATCTAGATTTGGCAAGGCAATCAGCATGAAATCTTTACGAGGCCAAATGTGCAATGCGTTCTTTTCTAACTGATGCGAACCATCAGCCGCTGGCGGGATACTTAACTCTTTGTATGCGTAATCTATGTAGTATTGAGAGTAATTGAACCAAGGGCGTTTTTCCATCTCGTTGCGCACCTCAGAATATGCCCCATCAGCACCAATAAGAAATTCAGATTCAACGGTGTGCTTTCCTTCGGGATTTTCAAATACAGCAGTCCCTGTTTCGAGATTTACATTTGTACAACGTTCGCTAAACTTGATCTTTACGCCAGATTCCTCAGCCAAGTCCATCAGTTTGCAATTCAATCCGCCACGAGAAACGGAGTAAATGGCTTGTCCGTCTTTTCCGTAATTCTGAAAACTCAAATTTCCTTTTGTGTCGTGCATAACGCGTCGATACATGGCGATTGAGATCTCTTCGATTTCCTTTCTGATTCCAACACCTTCTAGTCCTTTGAAACCACGATCCGACAAAGCCAAATTGATTGATCTGCCCGCACTCATTCGGTTTGCACGCATATCGGGTCTTCTTTCGAACAAGGTAACATCGAATCCGCGTTTGGCGAGATAAATAGATTGCAAAGCGCCAACAAGGCCGGAACCAGCGATGGTAACTTGTTTGGGTCTAGTCATAGTAGAACTAAGATTTGAATGAGGCAATTGTTTCAGCCAACCTAAAAACATCGGCGAAACTATTATACAAAGGAACTGGCGCAATACGAATTACATTCGGTTCTCGCCAATCGGCAATGATACTGTGCTGAAGTAGGTAGTCGAACATTTTTTTACCATCGCGATGAAAGAGCAAGCTGAGTTGGCAGCCTCTTGATGCTGGAGTTATGATGCTGAACATACCTTCGAAGCCGGGCATTTTTTGCACTTCACATAACAACAAATCTGCATAATGGTTCAGTTTTCTTGCTTTATTGAGCAGTGCAGGCATTCCTGCCTTTTCGAATAATTCCAAGGAGGCCAATTGTACCGCCATAGAAATCACTGGTGCGTTACTCATTTGCCAGCTTTCTGCAGTAGGAATGGGAATAAACTCTGGATCCATTTTGAAACGACTTGCTTTGTCGTGCCCCCACCAACCAGTAAGTCGAAACGTATTCGGGTTGCTGCTGTGTTTTTCATGGATGTAAATACCTGCTACACCGCCCGGACCAGAGTTGAGGTATTTGTATGAGCACCAAGCAGCAAAGTCAACATCCCAATCATGCAAATGCAATTCGATATTTCCAATTGCATGTGCGAGATCGAATCCAGCGATAGCGCCAACTGCATGAGCTTCACGGGTTATAGCCTGCATGTCGAAAACCTGTCCGGTGTAGTAATTCACTCCACCGATCATGACCAAAGCGAGTTGATCACCTTCTTCACGTATGGCTTGAATAATATCTTCATGGTGAATTTCAACACTTCCTTCACGTGGCGCGATTTCACGGATGGCCTTTTTAGGATCTAATCCGTGGAGTTTTGCCTGACTTTCAAGAGCGTAAATGTCTGATGGAAAGGCTTTTTGCTCACAAATAATGCGAAAACGTGTGGAGGTAGGTTGGTAAAATGAAACCATCAACAAGTGAAGATTCACTGTAAGGGCATTCATAGCAACTACTTCGTTCGGCTTTGCTCCTGTAATACTTGCAAGTAAAGGCGCAAACTGTTCATGATAGCTTACCCAGGGCCGTTCGGCATACACATGACCTTCAACGCCGAGGTTGGCCCAGTCGCGAAGCTCTTTCGAAATGGAAGCTTCCACACCTTTAGGTTGCAGTCCAAGCGAATTGCCGCAGAAATATGCCGCGGTTTTTCCATGCAAAACTGGCAAGTGAAATTGTTCTCGAAAATCTTTTAAAAGATCCTCCTGATCGAGCTTTTCCGCGTGAGCTAAATGGAATTCCGGAAGCATAATTTTTTTTCCAAACTTCTGCAAACTAAATCGATCTCGCAACCGGTTCATGAAGTATTTCGTTAAGCCAATTTAATACCTCAAAATGGGCAATAAACAGTCAAACTCCTCCAAATATAATTTTGTGTTGAAGTCGCCAAAGAGCCAAGTGCAGAATTTAATTTTGAAATGAAACCGGCGTGAATTTGCTTCGTACAGAGTAGCCAGCAAAATATGACCAATAGACTATGAGTACTAGCCACTACTTAGGAAAAATCAACTTTTGTTAATTCGTATGTAATTGTTTATCAGCACGTTCAAATTCAAGCTAAAACACAATGAATTTCTTTGTAAAACGATTTATAAGTGTACCTTTAAGGTTCGGTTGCGATTATAAAAACGTTTAAGCGTTTATATTTCAGATTCGCTAACAAATCATCAATTTGATTGTTAAATTGATCTGAAAAAGTCACAATTATCAACAATACAGTGAATTTAAAAATATGTTGGCAGTAGCAGAAAGTCCAGTTCATCTATCAGAGAAACTCAATCACTTTTTCGGGTTCAGTTCATTTAAAGGAGATCAGGAATCCATAATAAAGAACATCCTCAACGGGCAGGATACTTTTGTAATTATGCCCACTGGTGGTGGGAAGTCATTGTGCTATCAATTGCCTGCGCTTATTTCAGAAGGAACGGCTATCATTGTTTCGCCGTTGATCGCCTTGATGAAGAATCAGGTAGACTCTATTCGAAATTTCGGAGGCGAAACAGGCATCGCGCATTTCCTCAATTCTTCACTTAATAAAAGTGAAATTGCTCAAGTTAAGGCCGATATCACAAATGGTGTCACTAAATTGCTTTACGTAGCACCTGAATCACTCACAAAAGACGAAAACGTTCAGTTCTTTCGCGAAATCAATATTTCGTTTTTCGCTATCGATGAAGCCCATTGTATTTCCGAATGGGGACATGACTTCCGTCCCGAATACCGTCGCTTAAGACCTATCATCGAAGCCATTGGAACTGTGCCTATCATGGCGCTTACAGCTACAGCTACTCCGAAAGTTCAGCAGGACATCATGAAGAACCTGAACATGAACGAGGCGACACTTTTCAAATCGTCCTTTAATCGCGACAACCTATATTATGAGGTTCGCCCCAAAAAGGATGTTGTTAAAGAAATCATCCGTTTCATCCGTCTTCATCCAGGTAAATCAGGAATTATCTATTGCCTCAGCCGCAAAAAGGTTGAAGAAATTGCTGAAACATTGGTTGTTAACGGCATAAAAGCATTGCCCTACCATGCTGGATTAGACGCTAGTACTCGTGCATCGCATCAAGACAAATTCCTAATGGAAGAAGCTGATGTAATCGTTGCAACAATTGCCTTCGGAATGGGAATCGACAAGCCAGATGTGCGCTTTGTGATTCACCATGAAATGCCGAAAAGCCTCGAAGGTTATTACCAAGAAACAGGTCGAGCAGGTCGAGATGGTGGAGAAGGAATGTGTTTGGCTTTCTACAGCTACGACGACATTCAGAAACTTGAAAAATTCCTCAAGAATAAACATGTAGCCGAACAAGAAATCGGGCAACTCCTTCTTGCCGAAACGATTGGTTACGCCGAAACATCTATGTGCCGCCGCAAGTATATTCTCCACTATTTCGGAGAAGAATACGACGACAGTGGCTGCAACAGCATGTGCGACAATTGCCGCCATCCGAAGAAAAAATTCGACGGCATGGAAGATATTTGCCTAGCACTCGATACAGTGCTCGCTGTAAAGGAAATCTTCAAAGACAAGCATATCGTTCACGTGCTCACCGGTGCGATTAATTCAACGGTAAAGTCTTACAAGCACGACCAATTAGAGCTCTTTAACAAAGGGTTTGATAAATCTCCTCTTCACTGGAATGGTGTAATCCGCCAAGCCCTTGTTCATGGATTCTTGGAGAAAGAAATTGAAAATTATGGAACCCTGAAGCTTACTAAAGCTGGTCATGATTATCTCGAGAATCCTCACGAGATAATGATCACAGAAGACCATGATTACTCCGATACCGACGAAGATGATGATATCATTGCCGCTGGCGGACAAGGTGGAAATGCTGCTGATGAAGCGCTTTTCGCTATGCTGAAAGACCTCACACGGAAGATTGCCAAGAAGCATAACATGCCACCGTATGTAATCTTCCAAGAGCAATCATTGATCGACATGACGATTCAGTATCCAGTCAACATCAACGAACTGAAGCAAATTACAGGAGTAGGAGCTGGGAAAGCCGAGAAATACGGTAAAGAATTCGTGCAAATTATTTCTGACTATGTGCGCGACAACGAGATCGATCGACCAATGAGTATGGTTGTGAAGTCTGTTGTAAATAAGTCTACCCAGAAAGTTCACATCATTCAAAGTGTTGACCGCAAAATTGCACTAGAAGATATTGCCAGCCAACGTGGCTTGTCTATGGATCAACTCATTGAGGAAATGGAAGCAATTGTTTATTCTGGAACGCGTCTAGATATTGGTTACTACATTGATGATGTGATTGATGAAGAAATTCAAGAAGAAATTGTAGACTACTTTAAAACTGCCGAAACCGACTCAATGTCTGTAGCTGTGAAGGAGTTAGGCGACAATGAAGTTGGTGAATTTGAGCTTCGTTTGGTGCGCTTGAGATTCATTTCCGAAAACGGGAATTAACTTTTGTGATCCTCCACAACTAAACCGAAAGCATTTATAACTGTTATTCTAAACGGTGCTGCAACATTACATAGTTCAGCACCGTTTGTTTTTGGTATCTTTCCAGTCGATGATTTTTCGCCTCATTTTAATGATGTTCATCTTCCTTTGTTTCAACTCAGAGGTAGCTGCAACCCATAATAGGGCAGGGGAAATCACGTATCGACATCTTGGCGGCTTTCAATACGAAGCCACCATTATCACCTACACCAAATCCGATAGTCCAGCCGATCGCCCAGAACTCGGAATTTCTTGGGGCGACGGATTCACCGATACCATACCGCGCATCAATGGAAATGGCTTGGGAGAAATCGTAGCGCTCGACATTAAGAAGAACATTTACGTCGGCGTTCACACCTATCCCGCTCCGGCAGTTTATGTGCTCAGTTTTGAAGATCCAAATAGAAACGGTGGTGTAGTAAATATCCCGAACTCTGTAAATATCCCCTTTTTTGTATCTACGCAGTTGATTATTAACCCATTTCTGGGGATCAATAACTCCGTTCAACTACTCAATCCGCCAATTGATGAGGCTTGTCCAGGCCAGATTTTCATTCATAATCCAGGTGCCTTCGATCCTGATGGAGACAGTATTTCTTATCGGATTGTTCAATGCAGAGGAGAAAATGGGGAAGTAATTCCAGGATTTACGCAGCCAAATGCGACCAACTTTTTTTCGCTTGATCAAGTTACTGGAGACCTTGTTTGGAATACGCCTCCTGTAAATGGAATTGGTGAATACAATGTTGCCTTTATTATCGAGGAATGGCGAAATGGGATCTTGATCGGTTCTGTAACCCGCGACATGCAGATCAACGTTGTTCCATGTCAGAATCAACCTCCAATAATTGTCGGAATTCCAGATTTATGCGTTGATGCTGGAACATCCATTGGATTTGATGTATTAGCAACGGATCCCGACAATCCTTCGCAACTTGTTACACTATCGGCAACAGGAGGTCCGTTTTTGTTCGACCCTCCAGGAAATGCAGTTTTTACCAGTGTCACCGGACAATCATCTGCAACACAAACCTTTACTTGGAACACTTCGTGCGATCATGTTCGTAGGGAGCCTTACTTGTTAACTTTCAAAGCGGTGGATAATGGGCAGCCCAATCTGGCAACCTACGAAACGATGCAAGTGAAAGTGGTAGCTCAAGCGCCCGAAAATCTCTCTGCTTCCCCGCAGGGAAATTCTATTTTACTTACTTGGAATGTAAGTCCCTGCAGCGATGCCAGTGGTTATGCAATTTACCGCCGGAATGGTTTCTATGGTTTTATTCCTAGTCAGTGTGAAACAGGTGTTCCGTCTTACACTGGATATGAGTTTATTGATACTGTTCAGGGTATTAATAACTTGTCGTTTGTTGATGGATTGTCATCTGGAAGTATTTTGCCGGGAAGAAGCTATTGTTACATGGTAATCGCCTTGTTTCCAGATGGCGCAGAAAGCTATGCTTCAAATGAAGCTTGTACCGAACTCGCTGATGTGCTTCCCGTAATTACACATGTGAGTGTCGATAGCACCTCGCTTGAAAGCGGTCGAGTTTATGTTGAATGGTCGAAACCGAACGATATTGATACTATCCAATGGCCAGGTCCTTACCGTTACATTTTACAACGGGCAGCAGGGTTGAGCGGTACCACATTTACAGATGTTGCCATTTTAAGTGGGTTAAATGACACCTCTTTCGTCGATACGCTTCAGATAATCAATACATTAGAGTCTTCTTGGAATTACCGTGTTAGATTAGATCATTTGCAAAATGGACTCGAAACAATTGGTACTGGAACAGCTTCATCGTCGGTATTCTTACAAGCATCAGGCAGCGACAATACTATCAACCTGACTTGGAATTATAATGTACTTTGGGAGAATGATAGTTTTGTGGTTTATCGCAGAAATACGGTAACTGGAATCTTTGATTCTATTGCTACAACTACACAGAAATCGTTCAGTGATATCGGATTGGCGAATGGCGTGATTTACTGTTATCGCATTTTGGCTTACGGGTCGTTTACTGCCACGGGGTTTGCAGATCCGTTGTTGAACTTTTCGCAAGAAATCTGTGCATCTGCTCAGGATTTAACACCACCGTGCCCACCAGCCGTGTTGCTTTTTAGTTCGTGCGATTCGTTACAGAACAATTTGAAATGGTATTTGCCTGATGTAAGTTGTTCAAAAGATGCCGTGGGTTTCAAGATTTATTTTAAACCATTGATAGACGCATCTTTCGAGTTGTTGGATAGTTTGAGTTTATCCACACTCGAATATGTTCACCTTCCAGGCTTGCAAGTGGCTGGTTGTTACAAAGTTGTATCAGTTGACTCGTCAGGAAATGAAAGCTCATCGGTTTCCATTTGTGCCGATAATTGCCCACTGTACACTTTACCGAATGTTTTTTCCCCGAATGGGGACGGATTTAACGACGTATTTAGACCGTTTCCTTATGCATTTATTGAAAACGTGCAGTTCACCGTTTTTAATCGTTGGGGCATACAAGTTTTCGAAACCACTAAGCCCGATTTGCTTTGGAATGGAAAGATTGACAATTCTGGGGCACTTGTTCCTGATGGAGTTTACTTTTATATATGTGTTGTAAATGAACTTCGGCTAACGGGCATTGTTCCAAGAACCTTGAAGGGCACAATTCAAATCATAGGAAGCATTAATACACCAACCGACTAACATGTTCACAGGAATAATTGAATCTGCTGCAGAAGTAGTAGAAATGGATCAGCAAGGAACTAATGTGCATTTTACTTTGCAGGCATCAATCGCGAATGAATTGAAAGTAGATCAGAGCCTTGCTCATAATGGAGTTTGTTTAACAGTTGTTGCGGTTGATGGAAATCAATACGAAGTAACAGCCATTGAAGAAACACTGAAACGCACCAATTTGGGAAAGTTAATGATCGGCGATACTGTAAATCTTGAGCGTTGTTTGGCCGCCAATGGTCGATTAGACGGACATATTGTGCAAGGCCATGTGGATGGAATTGGGGAACTCACTAACATTGTCGACCGCAACGGAAGTTGGGCCTTACACTTTAGGCATGAAGTCAATCAGAATTGGATAACGGTCGAGAAGGGATCAATTTGCGTGAACGGTGTTAGTTTAACAGTTGTAGAAAGCACTCCGGATTCCTTTTCGGTTGAAATTATTCCCTACACTTGGGAGCATACAAACCTAGGAAAACTGAAAATTGGTGATCAAGTGAACCTGGAATTTGATATCCTCGGAAAGTACGCGTCAAGATTGATGCGGGTTTTCGCAGAAAAATAACTTAATCAGAATCGATATAAATAAAAAATATCTTTAGTTTGAACAAAACAATTTATTAGTTGTTTGATAAACGTTCCAAAGAGGAAGTCCGACAAAGACAAGATAAGTGAAGACGTTAAAGTGTTGACGAGATGCATCCGCTGAGTTCCAAATATTCGATAAAAGACCTTGAAAGACTTTCAGGTGTCAAAGCCCATACTATTCGTATTTGGGAGCAGCGGTACAACCTGCTAAATCCTGATAGAACAGACACAAACATTCGACTTTATAGCGATCAAGATGTTAAACTCTTGTTGAATATATCGTTGTTGCTTCGTCATGGAGGAAAAATATCGCATCTGTGCAAATTAAGTTTACAAGAAATTTCACAGAAGATTATAGATCTCACCAAAACTGCTGAATCTAAAGAGCCTTTCTTTGAGTCACAGATCGATCAGTTGGTCTTGTCGATGATTGATTTTGATGATGTTCGTTTCGAACAAACCATTGCCGAAAGTGTGTCGATTCATGGTTTCGAGATGACAATGTTGAACATCGTAATTCCATTTTTGCAGAAGGTCGGAATGATGTGGCTTTCTGGGGAATCTTCTATTGTTCAGGAGCACTTTATCAGCAACTTAATTCGTAAGAGGCTTCTGGTTGCCGTAGATTCTCTTTCACCAGTTCGTGACCAAAGCGCCGATTCATATTTGTTGTTTTTACCTGAAGGTGAGCTACATGAAACTGGATTGTTATTTTCGAAGTATATCCTCAAAGCACGTGGCAAGAAAGTAACTTATCTTGGCCAAACAGTTCCACGTGAAGATGTTAAAGGTTTCTGCCAAGATCAAAAGCCTACATTTTTGCTCACATTTTTTACTGCGGCTCATTCAGTTTCGAGCATCAATGAATATTTGAAAGATCTAAAAGCAATGGCTGGAACTACCCGTGTTTTGGTAGCAGGCATGCAAATTCACGATCCATTAATTATGATTCCTGAAGGTGTTGTTTTCATTAGTAGCGTAATGGATCTGATCAATTTCGCGGAAGGCAATGTTGGTTCGCTCAAAACAGGAACATCGAATTGATTTAATCATTCATATTTATATATCGAAAGCATCCCGAAACGGATGCTTTTTTGTTTTTAAACGTTTTCACGCTTTTTTGAGGAGGGTATTCGGTGTGTTTTGTTGAAGATTATGCTGGTTTTCGTCTGTGTATAGATAGAATTATAGAGATTAACACCGATAATTGATTTTTTCATGACTTTGTAAGAATCATAAAATGAAATAGATATGTAATATTTTTAAGAAAAAATGTATGTACCTACAAATTATTTTGTTTAATCTTTGGATATCACTTGTTAAACAAAAACTGTTTAATATATTTGTGACAAGATTAAACAAAACAAGATATGTCAACGATCGAATTCAACTCAGAAGTACTAAGTTTAAGTAAGCCTTTAAGATATTTCGCGTTGAACCTTACTTCGAATGACGAAGAAGCAAAGGATCTTCTGCAGGAAACAATGCTTAAGGCTATTAGCAACCGCCACCGATTTGCCGACAAAACCAACTTGAAGGCATGGATGTACACGATCATGAAGAACATCTTCATCAACAATTACCGTCGTTCGATGAAAACCAACACGATTGTAGACAATACAAAAGATCTATATTTTCTTAATATCCCTCAGCAAACCGAAAATGTTGCTCCTGAATCAACCTATTCGGAAAGAGAGATTCTGAAGAAAATTGAAATCCTAGCCGACGAGTACAAAATCCCATTCACGATGTATTTTGATGGCTACAAATACAAGGAAATCGCAGATTATTTAGACTTACCAATCGGAACAGTAAAAAGCCGTATCTTTTTGGCCCGACGTCAACTGATGACCATGCTGAAGGGTTATCGCTAATAATCAACGAATTACCATTGGCAACAACAGGAATGCAGCTTTATAATGCAGTGAGTATTCGCTGCAGTAGGATCACAACAAGGCAATATAGTACGTCTTTCACGCTAGGCATTAAGTCGCTTGCGCCTCGCTACAGAGATCCGATTTACGCGATATATGGCTTTGTTAGATTTGCTGATGAGATCGTTGATACTTTTCATAGAGATGATGCAGCCGAACTGCTGAATGAATTTAGAAACGATACTTGGAAATCTATAGAACGAGGTATCAGCCTAAACCCGATTCTAAATAGCTTTCAAGAAGCCGTTAACAAATACAACATCGAAAGAGAACTGATCGATACATTTCTTATCAGTATGGAAATGGATTTATCAGATATTGAGTATGATCAAGCTACGTATGAAAAGTATATTTTAGGATCTGCTGAAGTTGTAGGTTTAATGTGTTTACGTGTTTTTTGTGAAGGAGATGATGCACTTTACCAGAAGTTAAAGCTTCCAGCAATGCGCCTTGGATCCGCCTTTCAAAAGATCAATTTTCTTCGTGATTTGAATGCTGACTACAACACT
>CANHIS010000074.1 GCA_947460255.1 Bacteroidota bacterium | reverse complement strand
GCGCCGACCTCGCGGTCCCAGCGCTCGATCAGCCGGCGCCGCTCGGCCGCGCGGCCATACTTCGCGAAATCGTATTCGATCAGGCGGATCTGCGAGAGATCGGGCGCGCCTTGCGGCAGCGGCGCGCTGCGGTTGGCCGGCGTCTGCAGCTGCCCGCCGGCATCGAAGCCCAGGCGCTGCGCAGGCTCGGTCAGCGCCCAATCGTAGAAGCGCCGCGCCTGCGCCAGATTCCGCGAACCACGCAGGATGGACATGGACCCGATCTCGTAGCCAGTGCCCTCGCAAGGCGTGCTGTAGGACACCGGGAAGCCCGCATTCCGCTCCGTCACCGCGTCATGCACGAAGGACAGGCTCACGCCCGTCTCGCCGCGCGCGACCGCCTTGATGGGCGCTGTCCCGCTGCGCGTGTAGCTGTTCACGTTGGGATGCAGGCGGCGCATGTAATCGAAGGCGCGATCCTCGCCCATGATCTGCACCAGTGTCGCGATGATGACATAGGCCGTGCCCGAGGAGTTCGGGTTGGCCACCTGGATCTCGCCGCGGAAGCGGGGGTCGAGCAGGTCGGCCCAGCAGCTGGGCTGCGCGATGTTCTTGCGCGCCAAGAGTTCGGTGTTGAAGCCGAATCCGACAGCGCCGGCATAGACGCCGATCGCGCGCTGGTTGGATTGCCGCCATTGCGTCAAGGCCCAGGGTTGGAGCTGCGCGTTGTTCGGGCTCTCATAGGCCTGGGTCAGGTTCTCCTCAGCGGCGGCGAGGTGCGGATCGCCGGTGCCGCCAAACCAGACATCGCCGCGCGGATTCTGCGCCTCGGCGCGAATCGCGGCGAGCGTCTCGCCGGAGCCGCGCTGGGTCATGTTGACGCGGATGCCGGTGTCGCGCTGGAAATTCGTGGCGATCGCCTGGCACCACTCGATCTGCACTGAGCAGTACAGGTTCAGCGTGCCCTGGGCCGCGGCAGGGGCCGCCCATGCCAGCGGCGCGCCAAGGGCGACAAGATGCAGCAGACGGTGGTTCACGGCGTTTCTCCCTCGTTGTTGGTCCGTCCGGCATCGCGGCCGCGCCTCTTGCGGGCGCCAGATCGCGTGCGGTTGTGTGCTTGTGTGCCTGGATTGAACAGAGCCCATGATTGCAACAAAACTGTCATAATCGCAACCCGCTCCGCTTTGGCCCGGACTAGCATTATCGCAGCGTTGGATGCCTGGGTTGGTCGGCTGTACGCGGCCCTGGGCGTGATGTGCGAGCTGCGTCGTGCTGTTCCCAACCGCCCGGCGAGATCGTTCTGATCCTGCCCTTGGGAACTGGTTCAACCGGAATGCCGTTGATTTGGGCAATCCGATCCCTGGAGGAGGGTGCCCTTTACGAAACCAGCGTTGGAGGTGCGTTCGGGCTCAGCTTGTGTGCTTCAGATGGTCACGGCGATGTACTGGCATCGTCAGTTGCGCGTCCCCGCATCCCAGAAAGCGACCAGCCGCTAGCCCAACGGGTTAGCGGCTTTTCTGTTGGCCATAGTCCATCCTGGATAGCTGCTCACAGCAGGTAAACGCGCCCGCGTCCATCAGGCGCTGTTAAGCCGACCAAGCTCGCTGATCAGGAATCGGGTCAGTTGGCGTCCCGGGGCCGTAGGCGTCCGTGCCTCCGCAACGACAAGGCCAATGCGTAGCGCGTTCACCGCTGCGCTCTCGAAGGGGCGCCATGCGACCTCACCGCGTTCGATCTCATCGAGGAAGCCGAGCCGTGTGAAGAACGCGATGCCCATGTTCAGCCGGACTGCCAGTTTCAACGCCTGTATCGAATTCGAGACTAGTCGCGGCTTGAGGCTAGCTCGGAAGCGGGCAAAGTCGGGGTCTATGTCGGCGGAGCGGGGAAGTGGCCCGGCCTGCGCCAGGAAGGGAAACGCTGCCGTGTCCTGGAAGCGAATGGCGCTGCGTGCCGCAAGCGGGTGGTCTGCCGGCATGACAACGCCGATCGGTGCTGGGAACTCCGCTGCGAAGTGTACGGCGCGGCTGGACCGGGCCACGAAGGTGAAGCCGATATCGGCCTCGCCATCGGCGACCTGTTGCGGCACCACGGCGGGCGCAACCGCATCGAGCGCGTAGGTCACCGCAGGAAAATCCGCGCGGAAGCGGTCCAGGGCGCGGGGAAGGAAATCCACCAACAGGCTGTCGATGGCAACGATCGCGACATGCCCCGAACGCGCCGCGCGTAGATCGTCGATCTGTGCGCGCACCGCGTCGAAATCGTTGAGCGTCGCGGCGACGTGCCGTAGCAGCAACTCACCCGCCGCCGTCAGCCGCATACCGGCCGGCAGACGGTCGAAAAGTGGTGTGCCGAGCGACGCCTCAAGGTTCAGGATCTGTCTGTTGAGCGCGCTGGCCGCGACGTTGAGGCTTGCAGCCGCACGGCGGATGGACCCGAGGCGCGCCGTCTCCCGGAAATAGGCGAGCGCAGCCGCGTGCACGCTATTCTCCGCGCCAGTCCGGTTTCCGCTTGGCGACGAAGGCGCGTACGCCCTCGTCCTGATCCTTCGACTGGAGAGCCTCGATCAGGGCAGGCAGACGCGCGGCCTGGGCTTCCTGCGCCGTCAGATGCGCGGTGCGGCGGACGCATTGCTTGATCGCGCGTATGGATAGCGGCGCGCAGGCCAAGATCCCCTCGAGCCAGCGCGAGACCGCCGCATCGAGCCCGTCCTGCGGCGCGACCTCATTCACGAGGTCGAGGCGGAGCGCCTCCTCGGCCGTGATACGCCTGCCGGTCAGCATCATCCCCATCGCGTGGCGGAACGGGATCTGCCGCTGCAGCAGCGCCATGCCGCCATCGAGCGGAAGCCGACCGAGGCGCGGTTCAGGCAGGCCGAAGGTCGCGTTCTCGGCAGCGACGATCAGGTCGCAACCCAACACCATCTCGAACCCACCACCGAGCGCGTGGCCGTTGACACGCGCGATCACTGGCACGTCGAGCGTGGTGCGGAGCGCGATCCCACCAAAGCCACCCGGGCGGGGTGCGGCCCAGTATTCGAGGCCGCTGACGCCATCGCCGTCCTTCACATCGGCGCCGGCGCAGAAGGCGCGGTTGCCCGTGCCGGTCAGCACCACGGCGCGGACGCGCCGGTCCGCCTCGATAGCGGCCCAGATGCGCTGCAACTCGGCCTCCGTCGCGCGATCGACGGCGTTCATGGCCTCCGGGCGGTCGAGCGTGACGCGCGCGACGTGGTCCTCGACTGTGAAGTGTACGCTCATTCGGCAGCGATGTCCCTGGCGAGGGCTGCCTTCACTTCGGCTGTGTGGCGGCCGAGCGAAGGCGGTGGGATGCGGATCGCGACCGGCGCATCGCTCATGTGGATCGGTGAGCCGATGACGCGAACCGTCTCCACCTCACCGGCGGCTTCCAGGATCATGCCGTTTATCGTGGCCTGCTCGTCGGCGAGCGCTTCGGCGATGGTGCGCACCGGCGCGCAGAGCAGGTCCTGCGCTTCCAGACGTGCGAGCCAGTGGGACATGGTATTGCTGGCGAAGCGTTCCTTGAAGATCGCCTGCAGGGCTTTCTTGTTGGTGACCTGGTCGGCAAAGGTCGCGAAGCGGGGATCCTTGCCGAGATGCTCCACCCCGAGCGCCGTCGAGATGTCGCCGAGCGGATCGGCCTTGAAGGCGCCGACCATCACCAGCGCGCCGTCCGAGGTCTCGAAAACACCCGAGAGCGGCATCGCGCCCCAGTTGACCTCGCGGCCTCGCATCAGGTGGGCGGTCCCTTCCTGCGTCTGCGCGGCCAGCATCGAATCGAGCAGCGAGACCGCGACTCGCTGGCCGCGCCCCGTCTTCTCGCGCTGCATCAATGCCAGCAGCACGCCCTGCACCATGTGCATGCCGGCAGAGTAGTCGGCGAAGGTCGTGGCATGGACGGCGAGCGGCTGGTCGTCGTTGGAGCGGCGATGCATCACGCCGCTCATCGCCTGCGCCAGCACGTCCTGCCCACCCTTGTGGGCGTAGGGGCCTTCCAGCCCGTATCCGGTGCCCACGGCGTAGATGATGCGTGGGTTGAGCTTCGAGAGGTCCTCCCACCCGAAGCCGAGGCGCTCCATCACGCCGGCGCGGAAGTTGTTCACCACGACATCGGCGGTACGAACCAGGTCGAGCACGACCTGCCGTTCCTCGGCCTTGCGGAGATCAAGGACAACGGAGCGCTTGTTCCGGTTCAGCGAACAGAAGACCGGGCCTAGCAGCCCGGCGGGATCGTTCGGGAAGGCGGTGCGCGAGAGGTCGCCCGCGGGCCGCTCGATCTTGATCACGTCGGCGCCGTAGTCGGCGAGCATCTGTGTCGCGACGGGGCCCATCATCACCTGGGTGAAGTCGATGACGCGGATGCCGTCGAGCGGCAGGGGCGTGGTCATGCGGCCGTCTCCAGGATGGTGGCGTTGGCCGAGGGCACGTCGCCCGGATCGCCGCCCTGGGCGCGGACGCGGGCGCAAATATCGGCAACCGGGACCGAACGCAGCCCGATACCACGATGGGCAGCGATGGCCGCGGCGATGCCGGCCGACTGGCCCATCGCCATGCAGGGCGGGATTTCCCGCGAGTTCTTCTGCGCGGATTCGGTAGCGGAATAGTGCCGCCCGGCCACCACCATCCCGTCAAGCCCCTTCGGCAGCATGGAGCGATAGGGCGTGTAGTAGTCGCGGCCGCGCGCCACGGTATCGGCGAAGTGGACGCGGTTCATCACGTCGTCCTTTGTGACGACATAGTCGCCGACCAGAAGGCGCGTCTGGCGCACGCCGAGTTGGGGCGCGACATCGATCACGTAGCAGCCCGCGAAGCCCGGCATGTTAGCTCGGATGAAATTCACCATCGCGTAGATGCGCTTGCGGCCTTCGAAGTCAGCCCGCGTCGAATCCTCGACCGAGATTCCGTCGAGACCCGTCATGTGCGGGCAGTTGCACCACACGACGCCGGGCAGTGGCGTCTTCAGCCACCAGCGATCCCACGAACCGCCAATGATCTTCTTTGCCTGCTTGTCGAGCACGGCGAAGCGTTCGGGCTCCTCCCAGCGGAAGCGCTCGGCGGCCTCGGTGTCCACGCCGCCGAGGCGGAAGACGGTGGTCAGCATGTAGGAGCCATGCACGAAGGGGCTGCCGGCGGCCACCGCGACATCAAGGTCGCCGGTCGCATCCACCACAACCTGGCCCATGATCGCCTGGCGGCCCGCCTTGGTCTCGCAGATCACGCCCGTGATGCGATTGCCGTCCATCACGGCGCGGGAGAACCAGGAGTTCAGCCGCACATCCACGCCGGCTTCCGCGATCATCTCGTTGGACACGCGCTTCCACCCATCGGGGTCGAAGGCAGCGGCCATGACGATGGGCTGCGGCTTCGACTGCGCGCGGAAGTCGAACAGGCCCCAGCTGGCCCATTTGCGGTGCATCTCGACCGTGCCGAGCCGTTCGGCAACCGGTGGGAAGACGCAGGCATCCACCCGCGCCATGCGCTCGATCATCTCCATGCAGAGGCCGGTCGTCGTGACCTCCTCGCCGTTGTGCATGTCGTCCAGCACCAGGACCATGCCGCCGGCGGCAAGACCGCCGAGATAGGGGTAGCGCTCGATCAGCGTGACGCTTGCGCCCTCGCGCCGCGCGGCGACGGCGGCGGCGAAGCCGGCCGGCCCGCCACCCACCACGACCACGTCGGAGCGCGCGACGACCTTTGCCTCGCCCGGGCCTTCGGTGATCCGATCCGTGTTCATGGACGTGTCCTCAGACGGGGTTGGCCGGCTGCCAGCGGACGAAAAAGCGCTCGGCGGCCACGATCACGGCGAAGAAGGCGACCGAGAAGGCACTGCCGACGATCACCGTCGCGTAGAGCATCGGGCTGTCGAAATTGTACATGGACTGGATGATCAGCGCGCCGATGCCGGTGGTGGAGCCGATCCACTCACCGACGATCGACCCGATCACGGCGGTGCTCGCCGCGATCTTCAGCGCGGAGAACAGGTAGGGCAGCGAGTTCCGCAGCCGGAGCTTGAAGAACACCTCCCGCTCGCTGGCCGAGAGCACGCGCATGAGCTCCATCGCCTGCGGGTTCACCGATTCGAGGCCTCGAACCATGTTCACCAGCGTCGGAAAGAAGCAGATCAGCGCCGCGATCGCGATCTTTGGCTCCATCCCATTCCCCATCAGCAGCACCAGGATCGGCGCCTTTGCGACGACGGGGATGGTGTTGATCAGCACGACGACGGGGAAGAAGGCTTCCTCGGCCGTCTTGCGGTGGACGAAGACGGTCGCGATCACGATGGCCGCGAGGTTACCGAGGATGAAGCCGGCGATCGCCTGCATCGCGGTCGGCAGCAGGTTCCGCAGCAGCATGTCGTGCTTCTCGACCAGGGTCGCGGCAACCAGCTGGGGGGAGGGGGCGACGAAGCGCGGCACCTCGAAGAACCAGACGATGAAGGCCCACAGACCTAGGAAGGTCGCAATGCCAGCCACTGGCAGCAGGCGCCGCCGCCAGGCCAGGCGTCGCATCGCGCGGTGGTGCGCTTCTTCTGCCGCGCGCACGCCAGGATCGGCGGAGGAATCGAGCGCGGTCGTGCTCATGCGGCGCGGCGTCCCATGGCGTCGCGCAGGCCCGCGACGAGCTGGATGAATTCAGGCGTCTCACGCACGGCCAGTTCGCGGTCGCGCGGCAGGTCCACTGCGACGCGCGCGGCGACGCGGCCTGGATTGGCGGCCAGCACCAGCACCTGCTCACCCAGATAGACGGCCTCATAGACCGAATGCGTCACGAACAGAATGGTCGTGCCGGTCTCCAGCCAGATGCGGCGGAGCTCCTCGTTCAGTCGGTCGCGCGTGATCTCGTCGAGAGCGCCGAAGGGCTCGTCCATCAGCAGCAGCCGCGGCCCGCCGAGCAACGCGCGCGCGATCGAGACGCGCTGGCGCATGCCGCCCGATAACTCGTGCGGGTAGCTGTTCTCCCAGCCTTCCAGCCCGACGAGCTTCATCAGCTCCCGCGGGGTTGGCGCGCCGGGCGGCAGGCTGCGCTGGCCGCCCACCTCGAGCGGGAGCTCCACGTTCTGGATCGCCGTCCTCCAGGGCAGCAGCGCCGCATCCTGGAAGACAAAGCCGAGCGCGCGTGCGGCTCGCGCCTCTGCCGGCGAGGTCCCGAAGACCGTGGTCGAGCCGGAAGAGGGCTGCACGAGGTCTGCCACCACCCGCAGAAGCGTGGACTTGCCGCAGCCCGACGGGCCTAGCAGCGAGAGGAAGCCGCCCGCCTCCACGTCGAAGGAGACGTCGTGCAGCGCGGTGACGGTGCGGCGGTCGGTCACGAACCGCACCGTCACATTGCGGCAATCGACCGCCGCGGCTCCCGTCATGGCGGTCAGCCGATCAGCGGGCGCTGGCCGCTGGTCATGCGGAGGATGTCCATCGTCATGACCTCCTCCAGCCGTGGCGTGCGGCGGGCGAACTGGCCGAGCTGCGCATAGAGGTCGATCTGCTCGCGCCATACGGCCGTGTCCATCGTGCCCCAGCCTTCCGCGGCGGTCCTCGGGCCGAAGGCATATTGCAACATCACATCAGCCGCCGCGCGTTCGTCGGCGCGGTTCAGGTTCGGGAATTCGCGCACCAGGTGGTCAACCGCTTGGTCGCGGTTTGCATGCGCGAAGGCCCAGCCGCGGCCGGTCGCACGCAGGAAGCGCGCCAGGACATCGGCGCGGCGCTCGATCGTCTGTACCGTTGCATAATAGGGCAGGGCGTAGAGCCTGACGCCGGTGTCCCACAGCCGCATCACGACCGGATCGGGGATGACGCGGAGCGCCGTCGTGTTGGTCAGCCAGCCGGTGATGACGTCGACCTGGCCGGTCATCAGCGGGGACATGTCGGAGCCGATCGGGATGATGGTCACCTGGTTTTCGGCAATGTTGTGCTTGGCCAGCAGCGCGCGCAGCAGGATCACTGCGGTGGACTGCGTGCCGATGCGCTTGCCTATCAGGTCGCGCGGCTCCCGCACCGGCCGGCCGGCCCGCGAGATATAGCTGAAGGGGTGTTCCTGCGCGCCGGCGGCGAAGCAGCGGATCGGCAGGTCCTGAGAACTCGCCAGCATGAGCGACGGCGACGAGGAAACCTGCCCCACCTCGAAACGCCCCGAGGCAACGACTGCCACGCCGTCGATGTTCGGCCCGCCCGCCTGGAAGCGCAGCTCGAGGCCCTCCTGCTCGTAGTATCCGAGCTGCTTGGCGCAGACTTCGCCGATCTGATTGCCCGATAGCAGCCAGCCGAGCT
The DNA here is from genome assembly GCA_947460255.1 of Bacteroidota bacterium. Classification (GTDB taxonomy): domain Bacteria; phylum Bacteroidota; class Bacteroidia; order M30B66; family M30B66; genus CAMCXT01. The sequence continues at coordinate 9,565 of CANHIS010000074.1, read as the reverse complement.
GGAGGTTGACGACCGCGCGGCCCTGCGCGCTGGCCTCTACGCCCACCATCGCGCCCGCCGGCGCGGCCGCCGCCGCCTTGAGGAAGGTCCTGCGTCCGATTGCCATAGCGTCCGCTCCTGTTCCGCTGGTCCAGCCGCATCCGCCCCACGGCGGATCGCCAATACCTAATCGAAGCATGGGTTGGGCGTTCGCAGAAGTGCCAAATTCTGGCAGCGGCGTGCGCAAATTGCGTACGTTTGGCCCCGAGGACGCGCCGGCTTGACCGGCCGCGGCGCCGTTGCTCGGCTGTCGGCGGACTGACGGTGAGGATGCGATGGCCCTGGTGCTGCAAGCCGCGACGGTGCTGACCGTGGACGCCGGGGACCAGCTGCTTCGCGACGTGGACCTTCGGATCGAGGGGGGCATGATCGCGGCAATCGGGGCTGCGGGCACGCTCGTGGCGCCTGGCGATGAGGTCCTGGACTGCAGCCGTGGCTTGGTGATGCCGGGCCTCGTCAACGTTCACACCCATGCCGCGACGGCGCTGTTCCGAGGCCTGGCCGAGGACCTGCCGCGCGAGTTCTGGGCCGGCGCCTACAAGGTGCCCGGCGAGGCGCGCTTCGGCCCCGCGGACTATGAGCTCTCGCTGCGTGCGGCCTGTGCCGAGTTCCTGGCCAATGGCGTGACCTGCATCGCCGATCGGCTCGCGGGGATGGACCGGCTTGCTCCGGTGATCGAGGCGAGTGGCCTGCGCGCCATCGTGGGCAGCACCATGACCGACGCCCGCGTCGCCGAGGCCTGGCCCGAGACGGAGCGGCTGCTGGCGCGCTACGGCACCGACCCGGCGGCATCCCGCGTCACGGCCGGCGTCGCGCCGCATGCGCTCGACAGCTGTTCCGACGCCCTGCTGGCGGACTGCGCGCGGCGAGCCCGGGAGGCGGGGGCGCGTGTCTTCCTGCATGTCGCGCAATGCGCGCCCGAGGTCGCGGCGGTGCGCGCCCGTGGCCATGCCGGCGCGCTCGACTGCCTGCGCCGCGCGGGGCTGACGGGCCCCGATGTCGTCGCGGCACACGCCATCTATCTCGACGAGGCCGAGATCGAGGCCTGGTGCGCCGACGGCACCGCGATCGCCCATTGTCCCGCGAGCAACCTGAAGATCGAGGCGCGCACCATCGCGCTGCACCGTTTCGTGGGGCGCGTACCGGTTGGGCTCGGCACCGACTGGACCGCGACCGACAACAGCATGGACATGTTCTGGGAGGCGCGGCTCGCGGCGCTGGTCGGCAAGATGCATGCCGGCGATCCCACGGCGCTGCCGGTGCGCACGATGCTGCGGATGATGACGATCGAGGGCGCGCGCGTCCTTGGCCTCGATCATCTGGTGGGCAGTGTAGAACTCGGCAAGCGGGCCGACCTTATCGTGCTCGATCTCGATCGGCTGGAGATGGCGCCGCCACACGAGCCGGCGGCAAATGTGGTCTACAGCGCATCGCCGCGGAGCGTGCGCGACGTGATCGTGGACGGCGTGGTCCGCAAGCGTGCGCATTCGCTGGTGGGTACCGAGGAGGCGGCGCTGATTGCGGCGATGCGTGGAGCGAGGTGGTAACGCGAGGCATCACCCCAGGACCGCCATTCGCGCCTGCCTTGCGGCGGCACGGCGCTGCGATGCTTTCCTCGTCGGCAGTCCTTCGGGGACGATGCTGATCTTGTCCTCGGCCGAGTGGTGCTTGCGGGTTGCGCGGTGGATTTCTTGCTCATCTTCAATTCCTTGGGGGGTAGGATGAGTCAGAAATCCTCCGTTCCTCAACCATGCCGGTCCGTCTCAAGGGTGCTGACGCCTGACAGATCACGCGCGGATCGATCGCCTTGTCGCAGGGATCGGCATTGAGCAGGACTGACCCGGCTGCTTAAGCCGCGCGCAGTTCTGCCAGCGCGATGCCGCCCTCACCCTGAATCGCGTAGAGGAGAAGCACCCGGCCTTCCTCCTCGAAGATGCAGGGATCGCGCAGCTGGCGCACGGGAAGGTTCACCGCCCCGCGGAAGGAAGGCGCGGTGGGCAGGTCGCCGCCTTCCCACGGCATCTCTGGCCGCAGCAGCACCTCAGGCTCACCGTCTGGGCGCCAGTCCCGCCAGTCGCCGCGCAGCGGGACGCGCGAATGCAGGATGCTCTCCGGTGCGTCGCCGACGCGCGTCCAGAAGACGTGCAGCACGCCGTCGCGCAGCAGCAGCGCCGTGTGCCGCTGCATTCCGCCGGGGAAAAGCACCTGCCCACGTTCAAATCCCGTCAGACCGTCGACGGAGCGGAACAGGATGCCGGGCATAACCAGCGCATAGGTGGCGCCGGCATGGCGGAAGACTCGGAAATAGGATGGGCCGAGCAGCTCCGGCAGCGGCTGGAAAGAGATGCCATCTGTCGAGAGAGCGGCGCGCGTGCGCTGCATCCCCCAATCCACCAGCCCGTGGAAGAACATCACGATCCGCCGGTTCGCCTCGTCCACATGCACGTCGGGCGACGCTATGTGGGGGTGGCGGGCGTCGATGTCCGGCGGCGGCACGCCGGGTGTGCCGGGCGGCGCGCGACCTGGCAGCGCGTCGTGCCCGATCTGCGCTGCGGGCTCGGCCAGCGTCGTCGTTGGGAACAGGCTGTCAGCCAATTGCAGGCTACCGGGCTCGTACATGCGCCACGGCCCCTGCGGCGCATCGGCTGCCGCGAGCCGGATATAGGATCCCTTATGGTCCGCGAAGTAGAGGTAGTAACGGCCAAGCGGGCACTCCACCCAGTCCGGCACGCGGATCATCGATGGCCCCTGGACGTTCGACCCCATACGGCCGTCCATCTGCGGTCGGATGATCGGGCCGATCCGCTGCACGCGCCAAGTGGCCGTCACCCGGGGCTACTCTGCCGTGATGCCGGCAGCACGGATCATGGGCACCCACCGCGCCAGTTCGCCCGTCACGCGGGCCTGTGCGGCTTCGCCGAGCGTCGGCGTCGCATCGACACCCATCGCTGCGATCCGGTCCATGACGGCAGGGTCGCTGAGCGCTGCGCTGGTCGCCTCCTGCAGACGAGCCAGCACCGGCGCAGGCGTGCCGACACGGGCTGAGAGCACGTGCCAGATCTCGAAAGCGAAGTCGGACCAGCCGCTTTCAGCGATAGTCGGGATCTCCGGCGCGCCAGAGAGCCGACGCGCGCTGGCCGAGGCGACGCCGCGCAGCCGCCCCGCACGGATGTGCGGGATGCAGTCCGACGCCCCGGAAAACATGAAGTCGAGGTTGCCGGCGACCAGATCCGTCGTCGCCGGAGCGCCGCCACGATAAGGTACGTGCTGCGCCTCAACCCCAGCGGTCCGCAGGAAGAGCGCGGTGGTGATGTGCGCCGGAGAGCCGACGCCGGCACTGCCGTAGCTGAGCTCGCCGGGTTTGGCGCGGCAGGCCGCAACGAAATCGGCCGCGGTGCGGATTCCATCCTGGCGCTGCGGATTCACCACCAGGATGTTCGCCGCCGTGGAGGTGATGCCGAGTGCGACGAAGTCGCGCGACGTATCGTAGCCAGGGCTGCGGTGGACGGCCATGTTCACGACATGCGTGGCAACATGGCCCATGACCAACGTGTAGCCATCGGCCGGCGCCTGCGCGGCAGCCGCCATCCCGATCGCACCACCCGCCCCAGCCCGATTTTCCGCCACGACGGACTGGCCGAGCCGCTCGGACAGCGCCTGCGCGACGATCCGGGCCGTGGTGTCCGTGCCGCCGCCCGGCGCGAAGGGAACGATCAGCCGGATGGCCCTATCCGGGAAGCGGGGCTGCGCCAGCGCCACCGCGGGGACACTGAGCGAGGCAGCCAGCACGACACGACGGGAAAGTGCTGCGCGGGTCATTGTTGTTCCTCCCCCCTCTTGCGCGCCCGCAGGCTGCGCATGTTGTGAACGTGCAGATGCGCTCCGGCGGCAATCGGCGCTGTCGCCTCACCGATCACCGCGCCGTACTTGCGGACATGCTGGCCCGGCTCGATCGCGTGGCGCGCCACCTTGTGGCCGAGTGGCACCGGCGCGCAGAGCTGGAGCGGCGCAAGCGCCTCCCCGCAGCGGGCGATTGCCTCCCCTGCCTCCAGGTCGCGTAGCGCGACCGCGACGTCGTCCTCCGGGTGCAGCACCAGCAGGTCCCAGCGCATCGCCATCAGAAATCCGCCCCGAGCCGCGCGAAGGCGTAGCCGCCCTCGTCCAACACCTCACCCCAGGTCCGCGTGCCGCTGGCGTGATCCAGCAGCTGCGCGAATAGCGCATCCGCCGCATCCTCCGGCTCGCGCGTGCCGCGCATGAGGCCGGATCCGTCGAAATCGATCTGGTGGTGCAGCCGCGCAGCGGTCTTCGGATTGACCGTCACCTTCACCGTCGGCGCAAGCGCATCGCAATAGGAATTGCCCGGCCCCGTCGTGAACATCGTCATGTTGCAGCCCGCGGCGACGAAGCCTGTGACGGAAGGCGGCGAGAAGGATGGCCCCTCCATCACCCACAGCCCCGGCCCCGGGATCGGCGCGGCGTGCGGCAGCACGCCCTGCACCGGCCGTGAGCCACCCTTGGCGATGGCGCCGAGCGACTTCTCCTCGATGGAGGAAAGGCCGCCGCGGATATTCTCCGCGCCAGGGTTGTTGCCTGTCAGGTCCTCGCCTGTCGCGGCCGCCCAGCGCTCCCGCTGCGCAACGGCGTCGACGATGGCGCGGCCAATCTCCGGCGTCTGCGCCCGCGCGGCCAGCACATGCTCCGCGCCAAGCCACTCCATGGTCTCACCGAACACCGCAGCGCCGCCGGCATCCACAAGCCGGTCGGCGACGAGGCCCGCGAGCGGGTTCGCCCCCAGCCCGCTCGTCGCGTCGGAATGACCGCATTCCGTGCCGAGACGGAGCAGCGAGGCAGGCAGCGGCACCCGCCGAGCGCGCGACATGTCGCGCGCCAACGCCGCCGCCAGCCGCACACCGCGGTCGGACAGGGCCAGGCTGTCCTCGTGGACGTCATCCAGCGCGATTGCCTCGACCCGCTTGCCGGAGGCCATGATTCCCTCCGCGACGATGTCGAGCCGCTGGCGGTCGGCGCCCACCAGCAGCACCGCGCCGGCATTCGGGTTGCGCCCCAGGCCGATGAGCATGCGCCGTGTCATGGCGCGATCCTCGCCAAATTGGCCGCGGCCATAAGGCAGCGCAACCAGCAATGCCCCCGGCACTTGGCGCGCGATGCGTTGCGCGCCCGCGCCGGTGAGGCCGAGGATTGAAAGAACGAGGAGCCGGTTTCGTGTGCCGGCACTGCCATCCGCCCGCGGATAGCCGAGGAATTCAGGCGCGATGCCCACTTAGTCGCTGCCTCCCTTTAGCCTGCCATGCTGCCCTGCATGGAGCGGTGCTGCCAAGCCACTTCGGCAAGCGCCTATCGCGTGTTGCGGCGGTACGTGTGGTGGTTCATCGCCGTCGCGCCTTCTCCTGAACTGACCTGCGACTTGGCCCTTGGCACCGTCGCCGCAGCGGGCGGGCACGCGAAGCAAGGCCAGCTTCGCAGTGCCTTCCAGCTGATGCACACCGCCCGGGCGAAGGCCGTACTGGACCAGGGCCAGGCCAATGCGCGGCTGCCTGTGCGGCCGCGGAGATGCCGCACGCGGCCCCCAGCACCTGGGCGAGAGGGCCTGTGGCAGAGCCACCCCGCCTCACAATGCCCGCGCCGCGATCTCGCCCTCGCGGATTGCGGCGTCGGCCCGACGGGGAGCCAGTGCATCGCCGATCAGGTGCAGCGCCAGGCCCTGCGCGCGGCGTGGCGCGAGCGCGTGGAACAGGCTGTCCTGTGCTTCCGCGCCGAGTGCGAGCACGATGGTGTCGATGCCCCGCCGCGTCTCCGGCTCGGACGTGTGGATGTCGCGTAGCAGAACGCTGTCGCCCTCGATCGCGACGAGTTCGAGGTCGGTGGAGAAGTGCACCCCCATCCGACGCAGCATGCCGTATGTCTTGCCCCAGTCGCGGCTGGCCGCGAGATCGGGTGCGGCTTGACCGAGCCAAGTCACGAACTCGACTTGCGCGCCCTGAGCGGCGAGATACTCGGCCACCACGACCGCCTGCCGCCCACCCAGCCCGTCATACACGAGCGCCCGCGCGCCCGGCGCCACGCCTTCCCGCAGCGCTTCCATGTAGGACATCACGTTCGGCTGCCCCGTGCCGGACACCGGGGGGCCATTCCACCTATCTGGTCGCAGCGGGGTCCAGCCGTGGCGCAGGCCCTGCGAGCCGGTGGCGACCACCACGGCGCCATAGCCGTCGGCCAGCAGCATCTCTTCGTTCGCCACGGTCTGCAGCCGGATATCGACGCCAGCCTTCACCACCTGCCGCTCCAGCCAGTCGGTGATGCCGAGGAACTCGGTGCGCGAAGGCGCGCGCGACCAAAGGCGGATCTGCCCGCCCAATTCGTGCCCTCGCTCGAACAGCGTGACGGCGTGGCCGCGCTGCGCCGCGGTGAGCGCGGCGCGCATCCCACCAGGGCCGCCGCCCACCACCGCGACCTTCCGAGCACGCGCCACGCGCTTCAGCGTGCCGGCACCCAGTTCCCGCTCGTTCCCGGCTGCGGGGTTGTGGATGCAGGCAATGGGCGCTTGGGCGAAAATCGAGGACATGCACCAATTCGCCCCGACGCAGGGCCTGATCTCACCGCCCTCGTCCCGGGCGGCCTTGGCGACCCATTCGGGATCGGCGATGAGTGCGCGCGCCATGGCGACAAAGTCGCAATCGCCGGCCGCCAGGTGCCGCTCGGCCTCGGCCGGCGTCACGATTCGCCCGACGCCGACCACCGGCACCGGATGCGCCCCCGATGCCACCGCCTGCCGCACCTGCCGCGTCGCTGCCATCTGGTAGCCGTGGCTTTGGGGAGAGGTGGGGTAGATCAGCATCCGGTTGAGATAGGTGCCATGGCTGCAGGAAACGTAGTCCAGCAGGCCGGACGCGGTCATGCGTGTGGCGACCTCGGCCCAATCCTCGGGCCTTAGCCCGCCTTCATGCCCATCATCCGAGTTGATGCGCGCGCCCACGATCATGTCCGGGCCGCATTCCTCCCGCGTGGCCTGGATGATTTCCATAACGAGCCGCAGCCGGTTCTCCAGGCTGCCGCCAAAGGCGTCGGTGCGGTGGTTGGTGGCGGGCGATAGGAACTGGTTCAGCAGGTAGCCATGTGCCATCGAGTGCACCTCGACGCCGTCGAGGCCGCCGCTGCGCGCATGCCGCGCGGTCAGCCGGTAGCCCTCGCGGATGGCGTCGATGTCCTCGCTCGTCATCACATGCGGCATCTCGCGATAGACGGCGCAGGGCACGGCCGAGGGCGCCCAGACGGGCGCGCCTGACGCGACCGAGTTCGTCTCCCGTCCGCGATGCCAGGGCTGGGCCAGCAGCAACGTGCCGTGCGCGTGGACGGCCTCGGCGATCTTCGCATATTGCGGCACCATGCGCGGATCGAAGGACAACGCCTTGCCGCGATAGGGCAGAGACGTCTCGTGGACGGCCATGCATTCCATGGTGATGACCGCGACGCCATGTTTCGCGCGTTCGGCGTAGTAGGCGACATGCTCTTCGGTGAAGACATGGTCCTTCACCAGCAGCGTCGCATGCGCACTCATCCATGTCCGGTTGCGCGCGGTCTTCGGGCCGAGCCGGATCGGACTGAACAGCGTCGGGTAACGGTTCACGGTCGCGTCGGGCATGGCTTCTTCTTCCTGGACGCCGACAAGCCTTGCCAAGGCCCCAGGGTACGTCAAGACTTGGTGGCGACGCAGAAGCCGCGCGGAGCATCCGGCGTGACCGATATGGAAGTCGATCTGGTCGTGGCGGGCACCGGCGCCGCAGGCTGCGGCGCAGCCCTGGCCGCCGTGGCGCGCGGTCTGCGCGTCGCTGTGGTGGAGAAGTCGGCGCGGCTAGGCGGGGCCACCGCGGCTTCGCTCGGCGGGCTCTGGGTACCGGCGAACCATCTGGCGGCCCAGGCAGGGCTGCCGGACGAGCTGGATGCCGCACGGCACTACATGCGCTTCCTCTCGGGCGGCTACGCGCTGGCGCCGATGGTCGAGGCCTATCTTCTGAACTCGCGCACTGCGCTGCGCGACTTCGCCTCGGCGGGCGTGACGTTCCGCCTGCTGCGCGGCCTGCCGGACCACTACTATCCTCAGGCCGATGGAACGGTTGCCGATGGGCGCATGGTGGAGGCCGCGCCATTGCGGCGCGAGGCGCTCGGTCCCTGGGGTGAGGCGCTGGAGGAGGGCGTCTATAACGAGGCAGGGGTGAGCTGGGGCGATGCGATCGCCTGGGGCGGGCTCGGCGCGCGGCAGCGCTGGCCGGATGAGGAGATCAAGTCGCGGCAGCGGCAACGCCTGCTCGCCGCGGGACCAGCGCTTGTCGGCCACTTCCTGGTCCGGTTGATGGAGGCTGGCGTACCCATTCTGACCGGAGTCCGCGCAGAGCGCCTGCTGCTGGAAGATGGCCGTGTCGCCGGCCTTGAAGGCACCCGCAACGGCATGAGCCTGCGTATCCGCGCGGCACGCGGCGTTGTGCTCGCCACCGGCGGGTACGAGGGCAGCCCCGATCTGGTGAACCGGTTCGAGGGATTGCCGGACTGGATGAACATCTTCCCCCGCGCCATCGAGGGCGACGGGCTGATGATGGGCAGCGAGCTCGGCGCGGCGGTGTGGCGGGTGCCGAACAACCTGGCAATGCTCGTCGGCTATGCGATCCCCTCGCCGGATGAGCCTGGCGAGCAGGTATTCTTCAGCGCGGGGCTGCGCGGCCTGTCCTATCCGCACAGCATCGTGGTGAATGACCAGGCGCGCCGCTTCTGCGACGAGAGCCAGTTTCAGCACGTCGTGGCCGGGCTGACGCGCTTCGATCTCGGTCTGCACCGACATCCGAACCTGCCGGCCTGGATGCTGTTCGATGCGCAATACCTGCGGCGCTACAGCTTCGCCCGCCGCTCGCCCGGCGCGCCGGTGCCCGATTGGGTACTGCGCGCCGACAGCCTGGAGGAGCTGGCGGGCAAGCTCAGCCTTGATCCCGCTGCACTGGCCGCCACGGTCGCGCGTTTCAACGCGGGCGCGGTCCTCGGCGAGGATACGGAGCATGGGCGCGGCAGTTCCGCCTTCGCGCGCTCCACCGCGGGCGATCCGCATGCGGCGCATCCCAACCTTGGCACGCTGGCCGAGCCGCCATTCTGCGCGGTGCGGATCCGCCTGGGCGGCATCTCGGCGGCGGGGCTGCTGACCGATCCGGATGCGCGCGTGCAGCATGTGCGCGGGCGGCCGATCGAGGGGCTCTATGCCTGCGGCAACGCGGCCGCGCCAACCGAATCCGGCGCGGGCTACCAGGCCGGGATCTCCTTGATGCGGGGGCTTACCTTCGGTTGGCTCGCGGCGCGCCACGCGGCCGGCGCAGCCTGATGCTGAAACGCCGCTTCGCCGACCTGCCGCAGGGGCAGATCCATTACCGGACCGGCGGTACAGGCGGGCCGGCGCCGCTCGTGTTGCTGCACGGCGGCGCCTCGAATGGCGCGGCGCTGTCGCCCTTGGCTGCGGCGCTGGCGG
>CANHIS010000073.1 GCA_947460255.1 Bacteroidota bacterium | reverse complement strand
TGTTCCATTGTTCGGTAGTTAATTTCCCGAATGAATTTGAATCTTTCATATGAAAAACAGCGCCACCAGTTTCAACAGTCTTTTGAATGTAGCCAATTAATCTCGACTTTTCCTTTAAAAAATCCTTTTCCGATTTGATTAAAAATGCTGGAGCTGTTTGAGAGTTTTGCTTGAATGGCTTTTCGTTGGTAACTGAATTTTTTACCATTGAAGTGAGGATAAACCGTAAAAAGGCATTCGGTTTCTTGTGCTTATTCTCATAACACATTTCATAAGTTACATTACAATGCGCAAGCATTTGTGAGGCGTTCATTTTTCCCCATTTAGGTTGACTGTTTGGAGATAATGCCTCAATTCTTGAAATAATGTTTTGTGCAACTTCGTTTGTGAAAATATTTGGTAATGCCATGGTAAATCAATTGTTTCAGTTGAGCATCGAGTTCTTTAAATGTCTTTTTTCGTAAGCAAAGATGCATTTTTTTCGAAATCGAACAAGGTTGTTCTTCTCAGTTGGTAATATGTTACCCAGAAATCTCTTAAGGTACTCACATAACTGATAATTGCTTGATCCTTTTCGTTCTGCGCGATCAATAAATTGGTGATTTCCATTGTGCCAATTTTATATCGATTTCGAGCTACTTCATATCTTTTCTTGGCAATCGTATCAGCCTTTGATGAAATGTCCACACTTGTTTTTAATTGTTTCACCTGAAGCGCTAATCCAAAAGCATCAGTTTCCAATTGCTGTCTGCTTGCTTCCATGCTTTGAAGTGTTGCTTCATATGCATATTGAGCGGCTTTGTGTGCCGATCTATTTGATCCAAATCCCATGATCGGAATGCTAAATCCTAATCCTGCATATTGTGAATTCACTGGTGCTGTTAGTGCTTGATCAAGCGTAATTCCAGTCTGATTTAATCCGTAACTTAATGTAATATCGGTTTGTGGCATACGAGCCAATTTAGCTTCACTTAACTGCCTGCTCGCTTGATTGATATTGATTTCATTGGCAATTAAATCGCTCCTATTGTTCAAAGTTTCTTGACGCGCCTTGTCTGGATCTGGGTCATTTTTCGGTAAATCCAATGGTGGTAATAACACGATGCTATTCTCTAATTTTCCAGTATATCTTTCTAATTGTCGTCGTGCTAACTCCACTTGTAACTTTTGCTGCTCCACCGAATTTCGAGCATTTGTGTAACTCAATTCAACCTGAAGCAATTCGCTTTCCGCAATTTTTCCTACACCGAAGCGGCCTTTTGCAATGCGGTAAATCGTATCATTAATTGTTTCATTTAATTCTGCATTTTTTAATTGTAATTGACCGATGTACAAATCAAAATACCTTGAAATGACTTCCGCATTTAATGCTTCTATCTGTTCTATTTGCTGCCTAGTAGCTAGTTCAAGTCGAAGTTTGTCTTGTTTCCAATTAAATTTCTGACTATTAAATCTAAACAAGGGCTGAAACAAATTTATTTGCAGCGGATTTGTTTGGTAAAATGTAGAATTGCCATTGTCGAAAAAATCACCTCGATTCACTCTGCTTTCTAGAGACAATGAACCACCGGTAAATGGAATGGCTTGTGTTAGAGAAAGACCTGCGTTTGAGAAAGCTTGTCTTACCGGAATAAATTGGAATGAACCATCTGGTTGCACAACCTGATTTATTCGTCTTTGATATCCTGGTAAATCGGCATTTAATCTGATTTGTGGAGCTCTATTTCCCAATGCAGCTTTGTAAAGCCATTTATTGCTTTCGTAAGTAGATATGATTTGTTTAGCAATTGGGCTATTCAAGGTCGACTGTTCCAAGGCTTGCTTTAATGTTAACAAGGTTTGGCTCTTTAATGAATGCCCCAAGAAAAATGCACAAAATAGTGCAGTGAGAATCTGTTTATTCATAACGTAATGATTCAATAGGGTTTTGCTGAGACGCCTTCCTTGCTGGATAAATTCCGAAAATCAAACCAACACTTACGGATACAAAAAATGAAATTACTACAGAAGTCATCGAGATAACTGTTTCTATGTCTGCAAAAATTTCGATCAAATAAGAAAAAACAATACCTAAGATTATGCCCAATATCCCTCCACTTAAACTAATCACAATAGCTTCAGCAATAAATTGATACACAATATCGGCTCTTCTCGCACCAATGGCAAGGCGTAATCCAATTTCTTTGATCCGTTCTAGCACCGATGCCAACATGATATTCATAATTCCAATTCCACCCACCAACAAAGAAATCCCTGCAATTACAGCCAAAACCAGATTGAATAGTTTCCTTGTTTTTTGTTCTTGTTTAAGCAGCAATTCAGGCACTACAATTTCATAATCTTCGGCACCAAAATGTCTCCTTTTTAGCAGTTTATCGATTACTTCAACTGCAGCTTCCATGGTATTGCTTTCGCTCATCGTAACCACCAATCGATCCAGTTGATTGTAATTTACAGCTACCGTTTTTTTGCCCGAGGATTCACCTGTTTCTTCTTCATTTGCTTGCTCTTCTTGGTACCGCTTGATTTCTTCTTTCGTTACTTCCGAGCGGTTCATCACACGCATCAAGTAGGTTTGAATCGGTACGTAAACTTCTTGGTTCACATTTCGAATGCTCAATTTCGACATGGATTTTTCATCCACTTTTCGGTCATCCAAAATCCCAATTACCTTGAACCAAGTTCCACCACATTTAATTGGTTGGCCTATGGCTTCGGTATTTGCAAATAGTTTCGACTGAATTCCTCGTCCAATCAAACAAACAGGCATCGAACCTTCCCCTTGAATTTCTGAAAATGATTGCCCTTGTGTGACAGAAATTCCGCTGGTTTCAAAATAGGCATTGGTAATTCCTAGTAATTTCCCTTTTGTCTTTAATCCATTGGTGAAGAATATCGTTTCACTTTCAATTTCGGGACTTACCGATTTCACTCCTGGAACAGTTTGTTGAATATTTTCAGCATCAGCCAAACTTAAGCCTGGAGAGAATTTCTGATTTTCTTGTCCTGGTTTTCTATTCTTTTCTTCTTCTTCAGTTTTGGGCTCTGGAAGTTTTATTTTAATCACAATATTGTTGCTACCAATCTGCTTTATTTGTTCCAGAATTTCTTTTTCAGCGCCGTTTCCAATGGCCAACATTGCAATAACAGCCGCAACTCCGAAGATGATTCCTAACGAGGTTAGTACCGCCCTGAAACGGTTGTTTATCATGGCGTCTAAGCCATTTTTAAGATTAAAGAGGACACGTTCTCTTTCCATCTTATTCCACAATTACTGTTGATTCCTCAGGATTTCCAGTGTTTCGTTTAGCAGGTTGCACTTTTGCCAAATGATCGAGCAGTTTCTTTTGCTCTGTTGGATCAATCCAAGGCTTTGGTGGTGTTGGCTTTTGCGTGATTTTTTCGATTTCTACGCCTGTAGTATCATTTGGCGTACTTAAGTAAACTTCATCACCACTTTCTAAACCACTATAAACCAATGCAGATTGATCATTTAACGCAGCAATGAGCACTTCTTGTTTTTTAAATTTCCCACCTGTCTTTTTCCAAACGTAACTGGTTGTTTTGTTGGTGGTAAGCGCTTCCAGCGGAATACTCATGGCTTCTTTGTACTGCTCAATATGAATGGTGTTGCTGGTAGTCATCGATGGCCTCAGTGTAGAATCTGGATTCAACACATCAATCACCACTTCAAATACTTTTGCATCTTGATTCGGCCGCTGTTCACCAATATTGGCAACTTGAACCACGACACCTTTCAGTTTTTTGTCGGGCTCTGCATCTAGACTGATGTCGGCGGCTTGACCAGGTTTTATTTTTCGAATATCCACCTCGTTCACATAAGTCAACACTTGTACTTCACGTAAATCGGGCAGTGTAGCTACAGCTGGTTCCCATGGTGAGATGTTGCTACCTATAATTTTCTTGCTTCCATTCCAATTTTTCACATAAATCACCATGCCGTCTTTTGGAGCTTTGATGTCCATTTTTTGCAGCAAGTCATTGATTCGGTCTAATCCATTTTGGGCTTTCGACAAATCGGCATAGATGATTTCAACTTTGGTCGCTGCCTGTGCAACCTTGGTTTGATAATTCTCGACTTTTTGCTTGTAGTTCCGATCAGCTTTTTCGAGCGCTAATTGCTTTTGTTGCTGGTATGCAGGTGCTTCGTAGATCGATTGTTCAACTTCAAGTCTTGCTTCTTCCCGCGCCGATTTCAAGTTTAGTAGTTCATCTCTCGAATCGCGCAACGTAATTGCAGTATCGAGGCGAGCCTGTTTAAATTCGGATGATTTTTTATCCACCTCAAGAACTGCCTCTTGAAGCATCGTCATGATGGGCGTTTTGTCTAAGGATGCCACGAAGTCGCCTTCTTTTACCAGTGTACCTTCTGGAACTAATTCCTGAATTTTGGTTCCATTCCACATCCCCGCTTGTTGCATTTCTGCGCCAGGAGCATCGATGTTTTTCTGGTTTTTTGCTTTGATTTCACCGGTGGTTTGCACTGAAATATTAAAGACGCCTTTCGTTACAGGCGCCGTTAATACTGTTCCTTGATTAACTTTTGATCCGCCAAAGAAAACCATATAAACGACCACCAATACAATTCCGGCAATGGAGAATTTAAGAATGTTTTTCTTTTTAGATGAAGTGGTTGACGACATAAATACTTGCTTGTGGCTAATTTTACAAATGTATCTTTTTTCGAGTAGGAGTTGCTGCCTACGGATGTAAGTTCATTGAACGATCACATGTGTAGGAAATTGTATTTACACTTGTATTCATTTGATTTAATTTTTCACGATCCTTTCTTACGGACTCTTTCTCGAATATTCTTTTTTAAACCACTTAATAAATGTGCCTTCTATATTTCCAATCTTATTGTAAGAACTTCGATGCGTATTTTTTATGTAAATAGTCATTTCCCCGTCTTTCTTATCTACATACAATTCCTCTTTAAAACTTAATTCAGCATAGAGTATTTCTTGTTTTGATTTCAAACTGAACCAAATCCAATTATAGCGTGATTCTCCATTGCCATTCGGTTTTCTAATTTCTATTTCTTCGATGAGTTGCAAAATATTTCTATTTACATAGTTAAATTTCAGTTGATGCGATTCTCCTGTAAAACTGAATTGTTCTTCACCGCTAAAGAAATCGTAAATCTTGAACTTAGATGGAGAAATGAAGCGAGATGTAACGTGAAGTGTACTATCAATTACATCGGCCTTTATTTCATGACCAAACCAAAATTCTCGTCCATTTGCAGGGTTAATAATGGTGATGTTGTAAGTATTTTTCTCCTTCACATAATAATAGCGCTCGTCTTTATTATATTGAATCATGTCTTTGTATTTAAAAGGAATATCGATCTGTCCGTTTTGCATTGAAACAACTCCCCACAACCCATCCTTTTTGCAAATTAGCCCTCGATACGACATTTTATTCTGTGAAAGAGGATCCATCATCGACAATACAGGATCTGCAATTTCATCTTTAATTAAATATTCAAATTGCGGTTCGATGGGTTTAAATTTTCCGGGTTCATATTCTGCCATGAATCCATAGAGTTTCCCTGTTTTAAGTTGAACGAATTGTCTTTTACTGCCAGTTATTTCATCATAAATTAATTCCGATTTAATTCCGCTTCCAAAGTCATAAAACCCATATTTATCTCCATTCTTCAGAACATAAAAGTGGGTTTCATTTTTTGATAATTCTAGCCGATAAATTGAATCATACTCGGCAGCAACAATTTCTTTGTTTTGACGATCTACAATGCCAAATTTATCTCCAACTTGATCTATCCTTTGTGCAAAAATGAAAGATAAATTCATGCACAGGATAAATGTAAAAACGAAATACTTTATTTTCATTGGTTCGAAAATCTGTAATGTCCAATAATCTTGTAATTGAATAGAAAATCTTCTAAAACTTGACCTGCACCTACATTGTGGATGATTTTAAACTGTGTTTTAGCACTGTTTAATTGATCTGATACCAAACCAATGTGTGTAATTCCTCCGCCTAAATTCCAACAAACTATATCACCTGGTTTGTATTGCTTGGCCTCATTACTGATTTTTAATTTCTGTCCTTTTCTTTCGAAAAAGACCATTAAATTGGGCACGCGTCGGTGATCTATGTTTTTATCGGTCGATTTTAATCCCCAGTTTTTGGGATATAAACCGAAGTTCGCTTTCATATCTTCATGCACCAGCTTTTGTAAATCAATTCCCATTTTCCTGTATGCACGAATGATTACATCAGTGCATACACCTTTGCCGGCCGGAACATCCCCGTTAGGATAAGCAATTTTAAAGTACTGTGGATCGTAAATTACATTTTCCTCGGTGAGTTTTTTCGCTTCTTGTGCAAGTTTCAATTGAAACACTTCCTGCGCCTGCACTGAAATTCCAAATGAAATGGAAATTATGGTGAGTGCAACTTTCCACCAAGCGGTCTTGATCATTCAACGTTTAATTTGGTAAGCAAATCTAATATTTTGATTGAGCATTGTTGTGGTGAATTTTTACCTTTTCCTCCAGCAATCGGATGAATTTCTTCATGCACCGAACTTCAATTTCAGCTTACCTT
The DNA here is from genome assembly GCA_947460255.1 of Bacteroidota bacterium. Lineage (GTDB taxonomy): Bacteria > Bacteroidota > Bacteroidia > M30B66 > M30B66 > CAMCXT01. The sequence continues at coordinate 11,245 of CANHIS010000073.1, read as the reverse complement.
TGCCCCATGGAACTCAATACTAAACGCCCAAGAAGAAACCGTAAATCTGATGCTATTCGCGCAATGGTTCAGGAAACACGCATTCATCCCGACAATTTAATTGTGCCTTTTTTCCTTTTGGATGGTACAAATAAAAAGGAGGAAATCTCTTCCATGCCGGGCGTCTTCCGATTTACAATTGATCTAGCTTTGGTTGAAGCAAAAGAATGTATCGCCCTCGGTTTGAGGAATTTCATCCTGTTTCCAGCCATCGATGAGCAACACAAAGACAAATACGCCACTTGGAGCTATCATCCCGATTGTTTCTACCTAAATGCCATCACTGCATTCAAAACTCAGTTACCTGAATGCACTGTGATTACTGATGTTGCAATGGATCCTTACAGTTCTGATGGGCACGACGGGATTTACCAAGATGGTCAGATTCTGAATGATGAAACACTTTCGGTTCTAGCGAAAATGGCAGTGGCTCAAGCACGCGCAGGCGCGGATATCATGGGGCCTTCAGATATGATGGACGGTCGGGTAGGGTATATCCGCAGAGCGCTCGATGAGGCAGGATTCACACAGGTTTCCATCATGAGTTATACTGCAAAATACGCTTCTTGCTTCTATGGGCCTTTCCGTGATGCACTGGATTCTGCACCCAAACACGGGAACAAACTCAGCTATCAGATGCATCCAGCAAACAAACGCGCTGCGGTGATTGAAGCTCAATTGGACGAGGCTGAAGGTGCCGATTTCTTGATGGTGAAGCCTGCTTTGTCTTACCTAGATATTATTGCAGAACTCCGTCAAACCTCGTCATTGCCCATCGTAGCCTACAATGTAAGTGGCGAATATGCCATGATTAAAGCAGCTGCCGAAAAAGGTTGGGTGGATGAAAACCGTGCAATCGATGAAGTACTTACTTCGATCAAGCGCGCCGGGGCGGATATCATCATCACTTACTTTGCCAAGCAATATGTGATTACACAAGCTGGACTGAAGTAGTCTTTCACTGCAGCCAAGCTTGGGATTTCCTTCTTTGAATTCTGGAAGCGAATTGAGTGATTTCGTATGCATTCAATCTTTACTTTTGCGCAGAATTTACATGGAGTCTAGAAACCATTCACAAACAGGGCCGAACCGAAAAGCCATAAGAGTAGGAAACAAATAGTACCCAAAATGAAACTTAGAAACTTTCTAATTGCAACAATTACCGTATTGTCTCTTGCCTTTACATCAAGCTGTAGAAAGGAAGATAGAATTGAAAAGAATCTCTGGAATAAAGGTGGAGAGTGGAATATGGAAAGCCTAACAGTAAACCAAACCAGCACCAATCCAATCGACAATTACTCAGAATCCTTTCTTAATGCTGGATCGTTCTTGTTCAAGGAAGATGGTAGTGGCTTTGTAACCTTCACGGTTGATGGAGATATAGAAACAAGCGCCTTTACTTATTCTAACACAGAAGATAAACTCACTTTAGTTATCGATAATGAAGCTAGAATTTTCGATTTAGTGTGGGAGAAAAATGAAATTGAACTTGCAAACACCGAAACATACACTTCAGGTGGTGCATCAATTACATACAAAGAAAATTACTCGTTGAAGAAAAAATAAACTCGAATTTCGAGTGAATAAAGGTTGATTGAGAAACTTAATTGGATGTTTCTCAATCAACCTTTTTTATTTGATAATCCTCAATTATCAGAGTCTAATCTTTACTGAATTGCCTTCTTTCATTTGGTTTATCGACTTCTGAAGCCTTAGTTGATTGGCTTCTGTAGATAAAAGATGCTCTGTTTCTTTGAGCGAATTGTATTCTTGAATCGACATAATTACAATCGCCTCTTCATCTTTATTTCTCGGAACGATAATTACTTCCATCGATTTTGATACATAATCGAAGTGCTCTTTCATTCCTTTTCTCAATGTTGAAATGGATATTGTTTTCATCTTGGCATTTAAGATAAAGTTAAAGAATACATGAATAAATTCCAACGCATCAGATAATTTCTGAGATTGAATTGTTTCAATAAATCTATAATCCCAATCTCTTAAATATCCCTACCCAGCAGCAAACATCGGCACCAAAAACGGATCCTGATCGAAAAGTATCTGCTCTACGAGTCTTTCTGTGATGTCTGGATAATGAACCTTTGGAACATAACTGCTATTCATCCACTTTTTTAAGGCAGGAAGAATAGAAGCGTTAAACGTTTTTGCTATTGGAATCCCCAACGATTTCAAAGCTTCTGCATTACACTGCTGCTCGTATTGACCTTTGATCGGAATCACGAACAGTTTCTTGCGCAAATACATCGCTTCCGCTGGAGATTCGAATCCAGCACCCGTTAACAAACCACTGCAGCTCGACAAACTCTGTGTGAAGCTGTCGTGGTTCACCGGACGAATGGTGATGTTCTTATCGATATATGGAAACTTGATGTTTCGTGAGAAAATCTCCCAACGAACTTCAGGAATTTCATGTAAAACATCCATCAACAGTTTATCAGATACAGCAGGCAAATACACTGTATAATGTCCGTTGTTGGATGTTTCTAAAGTCCTAATCTCTTTTCTAATAACGGGTGTAAATATATAATCGTCGTAATTCTTAAAATGTAAACCTACAGCATAACTCGCAGGCGCATATTGACTCATCACCAATTTAGAAAGTGGCGACCAAGAATTGGGCTTAGGGCATAAATCGCTCAACAAAGAAACTTGGTGCGAAAATGAAATGCATGGAACATTGCGGTACCATGCAGCCCAAGCCGAAATACTCTCAAAATCATTAATAATTAAATCGTAATCCTGAACTGGGAAATCACGAATTTCTTTGGTGAGTCTAATAAAGTTTGTCTTTTTCAGCATTTCAAAATAGCTTAAACCGCCGCTATTGTTGTACTGTAAACTGAGGCCTTTACTACGGTATTTAACTGGATATGATAAATTCAAATTAGAATTTGATCCACTCAACATAATATCTACATCTGCCATCTGGCGAAGGATCGGCAATACCTCTCTGGCACGACTAATATGTCCGTTTCCTGTTGCCTGAATTGCATACAATACTTTCATGCTGTAACTTCTTCTTTAATTTCTTCCTGGGTAATTGAATTTAATATCGCGTACACCGAATTTAAATCTGCGAATGCCTGTTTCACTTGTTTATCCGCAAACTTCACACGTTTATTGGCAAACAATTTTGTAAACTCTACAATCTGCCATTCTTTGTCATGATATTCCAATGCAGTGAGGTTTTCAATCCAATCACCGCTATTTAAATATTCAACACTCCCTTTTGAATTAGAAATTGTACGTTTAGCTGGCTGATGAATGTGTCCACAAATCACATAATCATATCCTTGATCAATCGCATGTTCTGCTGCAATTTTTTCGAAATCACCAACAAATTTCACAGCCTTCTTCACACCCGCTTTGATCTTCTTAGAAATCGACACTTTTTCACGTCCTGTTTTTTCTAAAACCCAATTGATCGAACGATTCAACAAGATCAAATAATCGTAACTCTTACCAGCAATCTTTGCCAGCCATTTTCCAGTGTTCACCGAAAGATCGAATACGTCACCATGGAATATCCAGGCTTTCTTGCCGTCTATTTCCAAGATTAATTTGTCGGCCAAGGTGAAATTCCCCAAATGCAAATCGCTGAATCTTCTCAGCATTTCATCGTGGTTGCCTGTTAAATAATACACCTTGGTTCCACTACTCAACAAACGCATCACTTCTACAAATACTTGGTGGTGTGCTGCTGGCCAATAGCGTTTCGAAAACTGCCATCCATCGATAATATCGCCGTTCATGATCAAAATACGCGGCTGAATGCTTCGTAAATACTGAATCAATTCGTCGGCATGACAACCATAGGTGCCCAAATGAACATCCGAAATAACCACTAAGTCAACAGGTCTTGCTTGCATTGGGTTTGGATTTGTATTTCGTTTCGATAAAGTTCCAATCGTAACATCAATTCCAAGTATGCTGCATTTCAGCATTATGTTAACTCCTGTTTAACTAGATATTTCAATAAATTCACAGCCTCAATTAATCTTCATTCATTTCCTCTGTATTCATGCATCTTTCACGATTCCTCGCATTTAAACAATTTGTTAAGGGCGCTACTTATGCACAATTGATTGTGAGTATCGCTGCGCTGATTTCTAGCTGCGACGCGCCCAATCGTTTCAATAACAGCGATGTGATTCAGGTGTATGAAGCGCGCGACCAACGCAATGTAGAATTGCTCACCGAATACCTCCAAAATCCTAAAGAACCAATCCGAATCGAAGCTGCACGCGCTTTTGCCTCCATGCCTGATTCTTTCTACACCGCCACTTTGGTGAAACAGATTTTTGAGGAAGAATCAACGGAAGTTCAACAAGAACTGGCATTCTCGATCGGACAAACTGCAGGAATCTTGGCAACTATGCCCTTGATCAAAGATTTCGACAAGTTGAAGTCTGATGCCGTGAAGGCAGATGTATTCATTGCTCTCGCAAAATGCGGCCACGAATTGTTTGTTCTTCAACAATTTACCGCAAAGCAAATCGATGAAGAGCACCTTGCCGAAGCCGCATTTTATTTGGCGCGTTCTGGTAAATTGAAAAATGCTGCATTTTATCCAATACTCATCGAAATGATCAGCAACGACGGAGTTCCTGCTTTTTATGCAGCTTTTGCCATGCTCCGTTCTGGTTTGGATCTAAAAGGTAAAGCCGCCGAATTAGACGCATTAATTTCCGATCTCGATAACACCGATGCCCGTTTTGCGCTACTGCAAACGCTTGGGAAAACCGATTCAACAGCCTTGCTTGCCCTACAAAAACGATACGACCAATTTGCGGTAGAAGAAAATTATTTAGATCGAATTGCTATCATCCGTGCAACGGCGAAATTCAATACCAAAGCGGCCAATGCATTGTTGCAAAAAAGTCTTAACGACAATAACCACCATGTGCGCGACCAAGCCTCGCTCATTCTTCTAGACCGTACTGATCAATTCGAATTGTCGTATTTATTAAAACAATTCAATTCGGAGAATTTTGCTTTAGTGAAATACCGTTTCGCCACTGCATTATTGAAACGCCCCGATTTTACTTCAAAAGATAGCCTGTCGAGCCTCATCAAAAAACAATATGTAGCCGAACCCGACGAATACAAACAAGGCTACATGCTCACTGCTTTGTCGGGCGATTTTAAAAACCTCGAATTTTTGGAGGAAATCACCTTTTCGACACCTTCCATTTTATTGCGCGAATTTGCCTATGCTGCATTGCTCAATTACCGCAGATCGCCCGATTTTGCTATGTATGCGCACTTGTGGAATGCGAATTATGCAATGCCTTTAGCGGAGCATTTTTCAAAGGTGATTCAAAATGCCATCGAAACCCACGATGTGAGCATGGTAGCACTTTCGGCTGAAATTTTACGCGACACCACGCTGCCCCAAAAATACAGCGCGAAAATGCCTGTGTATTTTGCGAATATTCAATTCATGCAAAATGCATTGTCGAAATTAATTATGCCGCGCGATATCGAAGCCTTTGGCGAATTGTTAAAGACTGTGAAGATGTACGAAGGGAAGCCCGTTACAGGGCAGATAAAGCCCGATTTTAACAATCCAGTTGATTGGTCTTATGTAGAAAGAATCCCAAAGAATCAACGTATCGAATTTGTGACTTCTGCCGGTAACATCGAAGCCGAATTGTGGGTAGATGATGCTCCTGCAACGGTTGCTTGGTTTATGAAATTAATTGAAAAGGATTTCTATAAATTAAAACGTTTGCACCGCGTAGTTCCCGGTTTCGTTATTCAAGATGGTTGCCCGCGCGGTGATGGATATGGCAGCACAATGGAAACAATCAGAAGTGAATTTTCCCGCCGATGCTTCGATGCAGGCGTGTTGGGAATGGCTTCCGCTGGACCAGATACCGAGAGCTGTCAGTGGTTCATTACACACAATGCAACTCCACATTTAAATGGTCGCTACACGGCATTTGGTAAGGTTATCCAAGGAATGGAAGTCGTTCACAAACTAAAAATCGGAGATGTAATTCAGGAAATTAAAATCCTGCCTTAATTACTTCTTGATTTTATCGAGAACAATCATTTTTTCAAGCGTGAAAGTGCCTTCGTCTTTGGCTTTCAAGAAAAACTCAAATTCGTAAGGTTTGTAAACAGCATTCGTCACTTTGATCACATAATTGCGATCTCCTTCTAAGGTGCTAAAATACTGACCATTTTCATCGCTGCTAATGCTCACCACTTTACCGTTTTCACGATCTGTGATGGTGATTTCTGTTTCAACAATTTCACCAGCATTAGAGTCAATCACTTTTCCTGATACAATCGAAATTGGAGGGCCTTTCGGAACAATCGCTTCCACTTTGCTTTCACTTACTGCCTCAGCTTCTTTTTTCAATGCTGAGAAATCAATTTCGTAAATGTCTAGATCGCCAGTTCCGCCATCGCGGTTCGAGCTAAACCAAGCTGTGCGACCATCGGTGCTCATGCAGAAGAAACGCTCGTCGCCGTTGGTATTGATCGGATAACCTAGATTCTCTGGAGCCGACCATCTGCCATCTACCAAAGTACTTTTGAAGATATCGTAGCCGCCCAATGCTTTCGGACTGTTTGATGCGAAATACAACGATTGGCCGTCAGGGTGAATGAAAACCCCAATTTGGTCGTGTTCATCGTTGATCATTGGTCCAAGATTTACAGCCTTGCCCCATTCGTTCTTGCCTTCGCGCTTACTCATGTAGATGTCGCCCATGCCGAAACCGCCTTTTGGACGTTCAGAAACGAAGTACAACGTTTTTCCATCTGGCGATACACACGCAGAACTCTCGAAATAGCTCGTGTTTACGTCACCTTCTAACTTTGCAGCCTTGCCCCATTTGCCGGTTCTACCGATTTTAGAGATGAAAATTTCTCCCGATCCAGTGAAGCCTGTGTTGCGGTAAACGTAAATCTGTTTCCCATCGGGCGAAAGACTCATATTGGCATCGTGGCCATCTTCGTTTAGCTGCCCTGGCACGCTCTCCGCTTCTAACCATTTTCCGGTCATCGAATCTTTTACAGCGATGTAAATATCTTCGTAAAATTTGCCGTCTTCTGGATCTTGAAGTTTCCCGACACTTTCGGGACGACGGCTTGTGAAAATCATTGTTTTTCCATCTGCCGAAACCGATGGATTGTATTCTGGATATTCTGAATTGATCTTGTCTCCAATGTTTCTAATCTGAACATTGATAGGCTTTTTCATCATTTCTGATGCGTTTTTACACTGCAGAATATATGCAGCGGCCTCATCTTTTTCGTCGGTCTTTTTTGGTTGTTTTTCTAGGTATTGCTGATAGGCTTCAACAGCCAAATCGAGATTGCCTAGAATCTGCTGCGCTCTACCCACAAAAAAGTACTTTTCAGGATCTTCATTTGGGTCTAATTGGATCGATTTATTCAAGCGATCTAGCGCGTCCTCGTAGTTCTTCAGGTGATAATTGCACTCACCACTCATAAAGTAAAGTTCGGCCGTTGTAGAGTCGCCTTTCTCTAAGTCGCGCATTACCCGCATCGCTGCGAAATAATCACCACCCATCATCATGTTTTTCACTCTGATGAGTTGAACTTTACTGGTCCCATTGTCGCTCAAATGGGCGGAAACAGGGTTAGCACTGGATAAAAATGCAAACAATGACAATGGCAAAATCCATCTCATACCTTTCAGTTTTAGCTGATTAAAAATAGTTCTTTTCACGTTTTATAAGTCATCAAGATTACTCAACATCTGTAAAAATGTTTCGAGCCCTTTCTGTTTCGACGAATCGAACGTGTAAGAAATAGAATGCGTAAGGTAATTTTTTACTTCGAAATAATCAGGATATTGATCAAGAACTTCTTCAGCAGCTTCTTCCGCTTGCGAAATCCCCATATTTAAGGCATTGTTTAGCTCCACTTCGTGGGATGGCGAGATTGGCTTTAGGCTGATCCACAGAGCAAACACAAAGGGCAAGCCCGTAAATTGTTGCCAACATGTTGCCAAATCGTACACGAATGGATGTTTCATCGATTCACCGAAAGCCCGGTCTCCGATCACCACTGCAGCGGTTTTTCCACCAACATGATCTAGGTAATTCTCAGGTGCATCCATGAATTCCGGCTGATGCTTCCAGAAACGCTTCATCAACACCCTGCACAAGGCTACCGAGGTGCGCGATTGGTAATCCAAATACACCTTTTCGATCTGCTCCACCGGAACATCACTCACCAACAACACCGATCGAACGGGCTCCACCGCGCCAATGCAAGTGTCACCAATTATATAGTATTCCTTCAGCTTGGCCAAAATTGCCACTGGAACCAAACCAATATCCGCACGGCCTTCTAACAATGCACGCGCACATTCGGCCGGATAATAAGGATCAATCTGAAAACGATCGGATGCCATCAATCCACTCAAGCGCAAGCCCCGCATAAACGGCGCGGTGTTCAAATAATTCACTATGGCAACCTTGATCATCGAAGCAAATATAAAGGCATTCAGCCCATACAGTGAAGAAGTTTTTTCAGCTCCTTCTTAACAATCTGTTTGTATATTAGTTTACTTTGCGAACTGTTAACTAGTGCAACTAACATGAAGATAACCAGCATCCGCTGTCCCGATTTACCTCTTAGCCGCCGCATCGCAATGATTCTCAAGCAGTATCACGGACAAATGCGGAAACACATCCAGCATCCACTGGCTGGTAAATACTATCCACTTCTATTGCGGCTCGACAGTAAAGCAGGCCACGTTACCCAACAAGATCTGGTCGAATACCTCGGCATCGACAAAACTTCCATGGTGCGCATCATCGACGAATTGGTGCAGGCAAACCTGATCAGCCGCGCGCCACATCCAGCCGATAGGCGCTTTCATCAAATTCTTCTCACCGATTCCGGCAAAGCACTCATCCCTGAAATTCGGTTGGCCATCAACTTGGTGAATACTTCCATGATGAACGGCTTATCCACCGCCGAATCCGACCAATTCATCCTCTCACTTCAACATATCCAAGACAACCTAAACCAACTCGACCAATCGCCCAACAACGATTGTTTACCTGCTCCATCAAAAGTTGATTAACATGAAAAGAATCCTCATTATTTTACTCGTTATCGGTTTAGCCTTGGGTGCAAAGTTTCTGTTTTTCCCCGGAAACACTGCCGCTGACTCTGCCAAAGGAGGAAAACCCAAAGGGCCATCGCCTGCCAAAGTATATGTCGTAAATCCGCAACCACTCGAGCAAACCGTTCAGGTGCCGGGCGTGGTTCTACCCACTGAGAGTGTCGACCTCATGCCCGAATCATCGGGGCGCGTTACGGGCATCTTTTTCACCGAAGGCAAGGCGGTTTCTAAAGGACAACTGCTGGTGAAGCTCAACGACGCCGAATTGCAGGCGCAGCTTTCCAAAGTGAAACAACAAGCGAAAGTGCAAACCGACCGCCTCAACCGACTCAAGAAGCTGCTCGAAATCAACGGAACATCCCGCGAGGAAGTTGAACTTTCCGAAACGCAAGTGCAAGGCCTGCAAGCCGATATAGACCTCATTGCTGCACAAATTGCCAAAACAGAAATCAGAGCACCTTTTTCGGGCACCATCGGTTTACGCCGAATTTCCGAAGGTGCATTCATCTCGCCGGGTACCAAGGTAGCCACGCTGGTTGAAGGTGCACAGTTGAAACTTTCGTTTTCGCTTCCAGGTTTTCAGGCAGTGCAAGTGGATCAAAATGCAACGGTGTACTGCCGTTTCGCAGGCGATTCTACAGTGTACAAAGCCCAGATTTTTGCATCCGATGCCATTGCATCCGACCGTTCACGGCTCGTAGAATTCAAATCCACTTTTGTGGGCAATCCGAAAGGCATGATTCCGGGCAGAAGTCTCAACGTTGACGTGCCTTTGCGCACCGTTCCAGCTGCTTTGATGGTGCCTACGCAAGCCATCATCCCCATCCTGAAAGGCCAAAAGGTATTTATCGCCAAAAACGGCATTGCCGAGGAACGGAAAATCATTACAGGCTTCAGGAACGAAGCGTTTGTGGAGGTTGTTTCTGGGCTGCAAGCGGGCGACAGTGTGATCACCACCGGAATTATGTCGCTCAAGCAAGGCAGCGAGTTGAAAATCATTCCTTCAAAACCTAAGAAATGAGCAGTTTATCTACCATCAGTATCAAGCGCCCGGTACTGGCCATTGTGATGAACCTCATCATTGTGCTGTTCGGGGCCATTGGTTATACGTATTTAGGTGTTCGAGAATTTCCATCGATCGATCCTCCGGTGATTACAGTTCGAACCGGCTACACGGGCGCAAGTGCCGATGTGGTTGAAAGTCAGATCACCGAACCGCTCGAAAAAGCACTCAACGGCATCGAGGGCATCCGAAGTATTTCGTCGGCTTCGAACCTAGGCAACTCGACCATCACGGTCGAATTTTCGCTTGGAACCAACCTAGAAGCCGCTGCCAACGATGTGCGCGACAAGGTGGCACAGAGCGTTCGGAATCTTCCGCAAGACATCGACGGTTTGCCTACCGTTACCAAGTCGGATGCGAATTCGGATGCCATCATCAGCCTCACCGTGCAGAGCAATACCAAATCGCAGCTCGAAGTAAGCGATTATGCGGAGAATGTAATTGGCGAACGTTTACAAACCATCCCCGGCGTGAGTTCCCTGCAGATTTGGGGACAAAAACGCTACGCGATGCGCTTGTGGCTCGATCCCCAAAAAATGGCTCAATTGGGCATTACTGGTCAGGATGTGCGAACGGCTTTGGTGGCGCAGAATGTAGAACTCCCCGGAGGGAAAATTGCCGGAAACATGACCGAACTCAGCGTCCGCACCACAGGCCGATTGAGCAATCCCGAAGAGTTCAACGATTTGATTGTGCGCAATACAGGCAACGAAATTGTTCGATTGCGCGATTTTGCTGAAGCACGGCTCGGTCCAGAGAACGAAGAAACGATCCTCCGCCAAAGTGGAACGCCAATGGTTGCCGTGGCATTGAGTCCCCAGCCTGGCGCCAATTACCTCGATATTGCCAACGAATTTTACAAGCGGGTGGATGATATCAAGAAGGATCTCCCTGAAGATTACACGCTCAACATTGCGCTCGACAATACCCGATTTATTGAGCAAAGTGTGGTGGAAGTGGGCGAAACCCTGCTCATCGCGATTATTTTGGTGGTCCTGATC
>CANHIS010000072.1 GCA_947460255.1 Bacteroidota bacterium | reverse complement strand
TCATTACCTGAGAAAAATCTCTCGCCAATTGCGGGTAATCCTCTCCTTTTGAACCCCAAACCCAATTCCAAGTTGAATCACTTGTCTTGTAAAACTCTAAAATCAATGAATCAACGAATTCAGGGAAATTGCCTTGTCCACCAGGTTGATAAAAGAAGCTTAAATACAACGAATCCGAAGGCAAATAAGCCAATCTAAATGGTTTTGATGTTAACGTATCTGCTGATCCGCTTGCGGTAGAATTACTGTAAGGATTGCCTTTCCAGTCTAGGCCGTCGAAAGTAGCAACACCAATGGTTGGCGGTTTTAGTGGCAAATTCCCATTGATCTGTACGCTGTAACCCAACCACTTGTCGTAATCTGCATGATTACCTGAATAAGAAAAATCTTCAACGAACGGTAAGCTGATGGAATCTTGAAAATCGCGGCTCGACTTGAGTTTTTGTGCACTCGATTTTGATGGGTTGTACGATCCCAATGGCATCACAGTTAAGCCTTGCGCTTGGATGCAAAGATTAAGTGAAACCACAAGCAAAGTGAGTAAAAGTCTTTTACAACGTATCATTCCTTAATTTTTCGTTTTCTAAAACTTCATCGCTGCCAGTTAACCATACATTGATCGATGCTCCATCATATAAACCATCTGCCGAAGGCTCAGGATATTGCTTATAAATTCTGGCGACAATTGTATCTTTTGCAGTAAGATCCATCATTTTCATACCCATAATCAACTGACTTTCATTCAGAACCAAGCGTGCTTCTTGTAAAGTTAAGCCAAACAAATCGGGCACTGGAATGAGTCCATTATTTTGACCTTTACCTAATACCAAATCTATAGCAGAACCTTTATCGAGCATTGATCCGTGTTTGATGTCTTTCCCTTTGTACAACTGTCGAATTACTGGTGGCAAACCTTCCACATAACGCAGTGAACCGACTTTTAGTCCGTAGGTTTCTAATAAAGAAGAAGCTTGTCGCAACGACAAATTCACCAAGTTAGGAACCTTAACTTGCTGATTCAGCATCGCATTTACGGTAAGATAAATGGTTCGATCTTCCTTTACTGATGAACCAGGCCGTGGCTCTTGTTCGAGCACTGTACCTTTTTCTTTTTTCATGTTGTACACCGAATCGATTATCTCGTAGCGAAGGTTGTGGCCATCCACAAATTTGTCGAGATCTTTGATGTACAGCCCTTTGAAATCTGGAACTGTTGCTTTTGAATCGTGCAGTGTGTAAAAATCCATAAACATCAAGCATATCCAAAGAAATATCAGCACTGCTGCAGATGCACCAACGAAATGCTTCAGGAATTGCTTGGTTTTTATGAATTCGAAAAATGTCATTCTATCAGGTCGGCTAGATTGTAGCTTTCGCCGACGATTCAGCAAAAGTCATGATTTTTTCAATAAAATCGTAAGGTTTGTAACCATTGATTGCGCTTTGGTGAAAGATACATGTTGCAGGCGTCATCCCTGGAAGGGAATTTACCTCGATAAAAATGATTTCTGTTCTTTCATCATCGAAGATTCTCACAAAAGCATCGATGCGGCAATAACCACGCACATTCAACACTCTGGCTGCTTTTTCGAGTTCTGCTTTTACAATATTTGAAATCCTTTGACGCTTTTCTGCATCTCGTGAATATCGTGCTGGCGTGATATTTTGACCTTGACCAGCCAAAAATTTTTCTTCCAACGAAAGCACTTCTCCTTCCGATAAAGCCTCAGAAGCTTCGAAAACTTCGTAGCGTACAGAGCCATCGGCCTCCAAATGGGTGAGCATACCACCAGTGATTTCAAGGAATTTTGAGGCTCCATTTGAGCTGATCAGCGACTCAACCAAAAATTGGCGCTTAAACGGAAATTCTTCTTTGGGCTTAATCTTCAATCGCAACGCAGCATCCACATCGAGTACGTCTGATTTGCGGAAAATCAACTTCGTGAAAGCCTCAAAATCCTGATCATTGTGTAGTTTTTTTACTGCCGACGAGCATCCATCGTCTACAGGTTTCGCAATGAGCGGATAACCGATTGCGTTGGCTTGGGCAAGCATAGAAGATGGATTGGAAGTCCATTCGTTTTCTGTAACCACAAAATGCTCTGCCACAAGCATCCCGTGAGCTTTGAGGATTTCGTTAGTCCTGAATTTATCGATGGTGATTCCCGACGTACCTGCATCGGAACCGTTGTATGGCAAACCAATCTTTTCGAGCTCCTTCTGCAAAGCGCCATCCTCGCCCGGACGACCATGCAATGCAATGAATACCTCGCCTACCCTTTCAGCCAATTGGGGATAATTGATTCTTTCGGGTGCATTGAGATTGTTCACATCTCCAAACATTCCAGTAAGTTCACCACATTCGACGATGATTTTCTGGATGATTGGATGGGTCGAAAAGTGGAGAATCTTCTCTCGAATATCGTCGGCATTGTCTTTCAACATCAAGTTGATTGGCAAAGTGTACAATTCGTGTGCATCGTCGGCACCAGAAAGAAATACTGGCACTGGTTCGAAAATCGCTGAAGATGAAAGCTTTTCGTAAACATTTCTTCCACTTTCAACAGAAATGTGGCGCTCGGAAGAATATCCGCCAAAAACCACTGCGATCTTTTTGCGTACCGCAGGATTGTTGCGCATTTCATGCATGGATGCATTGAGTTTTTCGAGCATCTTTTCGGCCACACCACTGAATTTCATTTCTTGGATCCTACGACGGATCGAAGTGTGGATGATGTAAGTGATAAACTGCGATGGGTTGAAGCCTATTTCTGCTGCCTGGTGGAAGAAGAAAGAGGATGGCATCATACCTGAAGTGGTGTTGGGATCGTTGAGGAAAATTTTTCCTTCTGGATTGATAAACCCATCGATTCTCGCGTAAACGCCAAATCCTAAGGATGAAAACAATTGCTCACATGTTTCGCGGATGCGTTCTAGATCTGAATCAGGAAGCTCGATCGGCGTGATTTTTCTTGACAATCCAGGAAGGTATTTCGATCTGTAATCAAACACTTCCTTGCCTTTGCGGATTTCTGTGGGCGGCAAACACACTGCATTACCGTTTAAATCTTCTATCACGATTGAAGAAAACTCTTTCCCTTCAATAAATCCTTCGAGAATTACTTCTGATTCTGCATCCAAAGATTCAATCGAAAGGGAATTGGAAGTTAAAAGCTGATCGCTAAGGAATTTTTCTAAATCATCGGGATGAGAAAAAACGGTCTCCCCGATTCTCACTGGAATTCCGATGCCTTCGCGGATGTCGCAAGTTGTGCGAATCCATTCGTTTTTTTCGGATGCAGAAAGTGCGTTCCAAGTTTGAGCTGAAACATTTCGAATGAAAAAACTTTTGTCGATAGCAGCTGCCAACAATTCTGCATCAGGAGTATGAATTACTGTGACGCCAATCGAAGATCCTTGGGTCGGCGACTTCACCACCAAGGGAAACTTCACTTCTCGACCTGCTCGTTCGAGAACAGACTGTATATTTCGGCTCGCGCGCCATTCATCCCGTGAAACGGTAAAGAAATCGGGCGAATTAAACCCTGCTTGAAGCATGAGTTTTTTCTGTACAACTTTGTTAATTCCAATGGCACTTGGCAAAATTCCACTGCCAGTGTAGGGAATATCGAGGAATTCTAAGAGACCTTGAATTCGCCCATCCTCTCCGTATGGCCCATGCAGGCAAAGGAAAGCAATGTCGAACAAGTGAGGCAATTCGGAAATGCTGAGGACACGACCGATTTTGTTGCCTTCTTTAACAGGACCGACGTTTGGAAGTGACTCGGCATAAATTTGATAGTCGCCAGCGCTATTAGGCACAGCAGAAGGCTCAGGGTAAAAATCGCGGATTGAACCTTTGTAAACAAACTCCCAATCGAGAAGAATAAATTGATTAAAACTATCAACAAATACAGGTACAGCCTCGAACAAACTCTTGTTTAGGTTGTCGTATACTGTGCGCCCTCCGGCAAAAGAAATTTCACGCTCTTTGGATCTTCCTCCGAAGATAATCCCGACTTTCAACTTCATGGATGAATTTATTCTGAATGGGTAAAGCTAAACGGAAAAACGACCTTGAGCGTACATCGAAATCTTAACTTTTCAATAGTGTTGGGTTGAAAAAGAGCTCCACCATGTAGTGTTCGCCACGAGAATCGCTGCTATCTTGCACAACCAATTAAATTGACCATGTTACAAAGAACACTTTTATCTCTAATATTCAGCGCTTTATCCCTTATTATGGTTGCACAAAGCGGTTTCGAATTTGGCCCTGCTGTTCAATACCAGAGCACTTGGATGCTCAATCAAGACGATACAGATGCGGGTGGAGCACTCGACTACAAGAACACATTCAATATGGCCCTAGGAGCAAACTTATCCTATGGCTTTTCGGCCCGCCATGGCATTCGTGTTGGGCTGTATTCCTCAACCCAAGGGCAGAATTACACAACCGACGACACCTTCATTGAGTTGCCTAACACGAAGTACAAAACCACTCTCGAGTATCTCAACATTCCTGTAATGTACCGCTACAACAGCGACTTAAAGAAATCGAACACAGCCTTTTTACTCACTGTTGGGCCTCAATTCGGCATTTTACAAAGTGCAACTGCAGATTCTTTGGTTCGAAATTTTGTGGATTCAACTGCTTCGATAAAAAGCGGCTTAGATGTTATGAAAAGCTACAATGCAAACGACCTTTCTGCAGCGCTTGGCCTAGGAATGGTGGCTAGATTCAACAAACATTGGCACATGAATGCAATGTTAAATTTCACCTATTCTTTGTCGGACATTGAAATTGGAACAACAAAGGCTCTCAACCGCAGGCCAACACAAAATGCTGTAGTAGGCCTAAACATTAGTTTCTACTATCTTTTCAATGGGCCCGACATGATTACGCTTCCAAAATTACGCGATTGATTTTTTCGAGAGTGTACTTGCATTCCGAATAATATATACCCATTCAAATGGCTAAAAAAGCAAAAAAATACAAAGAGCAACAACAGGAACTTCTGCTTGAAGCTGTAGTTCAATATTTTAAACTTGAACCACGCGCGTTGCACAATTACAAGCAAGTGTGCGCTGCTATAGGCGTTGAAGACTCTATCGACAGGCTCAATGTGCTCGAATTGCTTGAAGCCTTGGTTTTAAACGGACAACTTTCTGAACCAGAGCCAGGTAGATTTCGATACATTCAAATGGCCAACACAACAGTGGAAGGCAAAATTGATATCACCACCAAAGGCGCTGGTTACTTGGTAAGTCCTGAACTGCCTGAAGATATTTATATCCGTGAAACCGACATGCTCAACGCCCTAAACGGGGATGTGGTGAAAGTAAAATTGTTTGCCCGTCGCCGGGGAAGGAAGCAAGAAGGTGAAGTGGTCGAAATTATTGAACGTGCGCGCACCGAATTTGTGGGAATCGTGCAATCGAGCGCCAAGTTTGCATTCGTGGTGCCCGACAGCAACAAAATGCCAATCGATATTTTTGTACCACTGCAAGACCTCAACGGAGCAAAAGATGGCGACAAAGTGCTCGTTAAAATGATTGATTGGCCCGACCACGCTAAGAATCCTTTCGGAGAAATTGTGCGTGTGTTAGGAAGACCAGGCGACAACAACGTGGAAATGAACGCCATCATGCTTGATTACAACCTTCCGATGGACTTTCCAGCCGAGGTTGAACAAGCTGCTGAATTGATCCCGATGGATATTCCAGAATCGGAAATTAAAAAGCGCCGAGATTTTAGGGAGGTAACCACTTTCACGATCGATCCAGCGGATGCAAAGGATTTCGATGATGCTTTATCTATCCAAAAACTGGAAAATGGCAATTGGGAAATTGGGGTGCACATTGCCGATGTGTCGCATTATGTACTGCCCGACAGCATTTTAGAAGAAGAAGCCTACAACCGTGCAACTTCTGTTTATTTGGTAGATCGCGTGGTGCCGATGTTGCCCGAGCATTTGTCGAATGGTGTTTGTTCGCTCCGACCAGATGAGGACAAACTCACCTACTCGGCAGTTTTCGAAATGAATGATGAAGCACAAGTGCTCAATAAATGGTTTGGCAGAACGGTGATTAGGTCGCAGCGCCGTTTTGCATATGAAGAAGCGCAAACCGTTATTGAAACTGGCGAAGGTGATTTGAAAGATGAAATTTTAACCATGAATCGACTCGCAAGAATCATGCGGGCGCAACGGTACCAAAATGGAGCCATTGCATTCGATAAAGTGGAAGTGAAATTCAGATTAGATAAGCAGGGCAAACCACTTGGCGTTTATTTCAAAGTGCAGAAAGAAGCCAACGAATTGATCGAAGAATTCATGCTTTTGGCGAACCGCAGTGTGGCAGAATTTATCGGCATGCCAAAAGACGATAAGAAAAAAGGTGGTAAGTCGATCCCTGGAAAACCATTTGTTTATCGCGTGCACGACAAGCCAGATCCAGAAAAACTAAGCGACTTTGCCCGTTTTGCTAGTCAGTTTGGTTATCGTTTGAAATTCGCCAGCGAACAACAAGTTAGCAGCTCCCTCAACCAGTTGATGAAAGATGTGAAAGGCAAAGGCGAGCAAAATGTGATCGAGACCTTGGCCATTCGTACTATGGCGAAAGCAGTTTACACCACCAACAATATTGGACATTACGGACTAGCCTTTAAACATTACACCCATTTTACCTCGCCCATTCGTCGTTATCCTGATGTGATGGTTCACCGACTTTTGGATGCATACATGCAAGGCAAAAACTGGGAAAGTGAAAGTCAGTTGGAACTTCGCTGCAAGCATTCTTCCGACATGGAAAAACTGGCCGCAGAAGCAGAGCGTTCATCGGTAAAATACAAGCAAGTTGAATTCCTGAAAGACAAGATCGGAGAAGTTTTCAAAGGTGTTATTTCGGGCGTAACCGAATGGGGCATGTTTGTGGAAATCATCGAAAACAAGTGTGAAGGCTTGGTGCGATTGCGCGATATGCAAGACGATTTTTACTCATTCGACGAGGAAAGCTATAGCATCATTGGAAAACGTTACAAGAAGCGTTACCGCTTGGGCGATGAAGTAATGATCAAAGTAAAACGCGCAGATTTGGTGAAGAAGCAACTCGATTTTGCGTTGTTCGAAGATGATTTGTACTCAGCACCGCGCCCAATGAAAGAAGGTTCGAAAATCCCAAACAAACGCAACAAATACAAGCGTTAGAAGCGCTGCAGGTTGTACTTTTGCCTCAAGAATGGAAGTTAGTCCGCACCTGCAAACCTTACTGAAATCTCTGCCCGAAAAGCCGGGAGTGTATCAATATTTTGATGCAGAAGGGAAGATTTTGTACGTCGGCAAGGCGAAAAGCCTCAAGAAAAGGGTGTACTCGTATTTCAGTAAAGACCATTACGACAGCGGGAAAACCCGTGTGCTGGTTTCGAAAATTGTTGACATCAGAACGATCGTTGTCGACACTGAACTGGATGCTCTATTACTTGAGAACAACCTCATCAAGAAGTATCAACCAAGGTACAATGTTGCGCTGAAAGACGACAAAACTTATCCATGGATTTGCATCAAGAACGAGCGTTTCCCTAGGGTTTTTCCTACACGGAAGATTATTAAAGATGGCTCTGAATATTTTGGACCGTATCCAAGTGTAAAGGTCATGCACACCTTGTTGGACTTGGTAAAAAGTCTTTATCCTCGTCGCACGTGCAATTTGGCTCTCGAGCCGATGGCCATTCAAAACGGGAAGTTCAAAGTTTGCTTGGAATATCATATCAAAAATTGCATGGGGCCTTGTGAAGGCTATCAGTCGGAAACTGAGTACATGCAAACGATTCAGGAAATTCGACAAATCATCAAAGGCGACATTGGAAACTTAATTTCGATGGTGAAGCGCAAGATGATGGATGAAGCAGCGGCTTATCGTTTCGAAGAAGCACAAAAGCTGAAAGAAAGACTCGAGTTGCTTGAGAAATTCAAGAGTAAATCCACCATCGTAAATCCGTCGATCAGCAATGTGGATGTTTTCTCGATCCAAACCGACGAGAAGAATGCTTACGTGAATTACCTCCGTGTGTTGGATGGAAGTATTATTCAAGGCCACACGATAGAGCTCAGAAAACGTTTGGACGAACCAGCTGAAGAGCTATTATCGATCGCTATCGGTGAGATGCGACAAAGATTCAATTCGAATGCCCGCGAGATCATCGTACCGTTTTTACCCGATTTGGAAGATGATTTCCTCACGATAACCGTTCCCCAGCGGGGAGATAAAAAGCAACTGCTCGATTTAAGTAACCGAAACGTGCAGAACTACATCCGTGAAAAGAACAAGCAACTAGAATTAGTAGATCCTGAAAGGCATTCTAAACGAATTCTTGAGCAGTTGAAGAAAGACCTCCGGATGCCAGAATTGCCAAAACATATTGAGTGTTTCGACAACTCGAATTTCCAAGGATCGTATCCAGTTTCTGCCATGGTTTGCTTTAAAGATGGGCGCCCGAGCAAGAAAGATTATCGCCATTTCAATGTGAAAACCGTGGTTGGTCCCGACGATTTCGCCACCATGGAAGAAGTAATCACACGGAGATACGGCAGGCTGTTGGAGGAGAATGGCGAATTTCCTCAATTAATAATCATCGACGGAGGGAAAGGTCAATTGGGCGCTGCATTGGGAGCACTTGAAAAACTTGGCTTGCGCGGAAAAATTAGCATCATAGGAATCGCGAAACGCTTGGAAGAGATTTATTTCCCGGGCGACCCGTTGCCATTGTACATCGACAAAAAAAGCGAAAGTTTGAAGTTGATTCAGTTCCTGAGAAATGAGGCGCATCGTTTTGGCATCACGCACCACAGAAGTCGCCGCGACAAAGGCACGTTGAAAACTGAACTTCACGAAATTGAAGGAATCGGACCGAGCACAGCTGAAAAATTGCTCACTGAATTTCGATCGGTAAAGAAAGTTAAAGAGGCATCCTTGGAGGCCATCAGCGCTGTGATTGGGAAAAGTAAAGCCGAATTGGTGGTAACGTATTTTACTGCATCAGGCGAATAATCGAGGAGTTAACCAACAAGTAACTCACTGTTATTCAAAATCCTAGATTTAATCAAAGGGTTTTTTAACTGGTTGAGATCGGTGAGAGTGACGCGCTTTTTGAGAAGTTCTTCCAGCTGATTGCTCAAGGTATAGAAATAATGGAAATACGAATCACCTGTAGCTTCGTTAAACTCAACAACAAGCTCCAATTCATGCGGATCAAGATCAGGATCGTTAACAATACTGCCCGTTGCGTAGAGTTTAGAAACCAAACAATCTTTACAGATGTTCCTGATGGCGTGGATGTTTTGAAACAGTAACATGAATTGTCGATTTGATCGGCTAAAGTAAAATGGAGGCCGTAAATTTATTTCTTTGCACGAATGTTCATCAAGCCTAAACACATAATTGTAACCGGAGCCGCCGGATTTATTGGTTCTTATCTGAGCATCAGGCTAATTCGTGCAGGTTATGAGGTAACGGGCATTGATGATTTGAGTCGTGGCAAGCAGATCAATCTTCGAGAAATCGAATCTCATCCCAATTTTAAATTGATCCAAGCAGATGTTGGCAACATGGAAGTTTTGTCATCCATTGATGCAGACACATTGGTTCATTTGGCATCTGGGAAGATTCCGCGGTACGATAGCGGACTGCAGGTTTTGCAAGAAAATGACCGTGTGAGCAATGCCATTGTTCAGTATTGCATGAAGAATTTTATTCGGCTGCTTTTCGCCTCCACAAGCGACGTGTATGGAAAAAATCCTAACCTGCCTTTTACCGAATCGAGCGATTTGATGATTGGTTCGCCCGAAAACAAACGCTGGGCTTATGCATTGAGTAAGCTTCACACCGAATTTCTAATCAGTGCAGCAGGTCGTTCTTCAGGATTACCCTATCAAATCATGCGTTTTTTTGGATGCTATGGGCCCAATATGGCCGAAGGTTGGTGGGGTGGGCCGCAATCTGTTTTTATCCAGCAAGCGCTTAAGAATGAAGCTTTCACCATTCACGGCGATGGCGCCCAAACCAGAAGCTACATATTTATCGATGATTTGGTGAATGCCGTTTTCCGATTGGTGGAAGATGTGGAACTCGACAGTGGCATTTGGAACATTTGTGCAGAGCCATTATCTGAAATTTCAGTGATTGATTTGGCCAAGGAAATCCAGGCCATTGTTCATCCAGACGAAAGTTTGAACATTGAATGGATTCCTTATGAAACCTTTGGAAAATATGAGGATGTGATGCGCCGCGTTGGTTCGGCAGAAAAGGCAAAAAAGCACCTCAACTGGGAGGCGAAAGTCGATCTTCGTGAAGGTTTGAAGCGCACCATTGAATGGATGAAGCAACGCGACAATGGAGCAGAACCAGCCTAAAATTTGGGTGCTCTTGCCAGTGTTCAATGAAGCCGAAGGAATCATTAGCTGGTTAATCTCGATCAAATTAAGTTGCCAAGAATTTGGTGAAGTTCAATTCGTGCTATCGGATGATGGATCAACCGATGGATTGGAACATGCGATTTCGAATTGGGATGAAAAAAACTGCTGCGTGATTTTGGGAGATGGATCTAATCACGGCCCGGGAGCGGCATTTGATTTAGGTTTTCGACACATCCTCAAGCATGGAAAATCTTCTGATTTAGTTCTTACATTGGAAGCTGATGGCACAGCCGATTTGAGCATGTTGCCCAATATGTTAGAAGCGCTTCAACGAGATGATCAGGTGTTGGCTTCTGTGTATTTAGAAGGTGGAGGATTTAGTCGCACCACTTGGTACCGTGTAGGTTTGTCGAATATCGCCAATGGATTAACCCGATTGGTAGTGAGGCTTCCATTCAAAACACTTACGTCATTCTACCGAGCATATCGCTGGGATGCCTTGAAAAAACTAGCCGACCGATTCGATCCGCTCATTGAAGAAACAGGCTTTATTTGTCAGGTTGAGTTGTTACATAAAAGTCGACTTTCGGGTTTGAGAATTGCTGAAATCCCCACGCGAGTGTATTCGGAGCGCCGAATTGGAAAGTCGAAAATGAAGTTGATAAAAACTGCTTTAGAGCATCTTCGATTTCTCTTGAAGACGATGCTGAAGCATTGAGTATCTTGCGGCCATGGAATTTATTTCTGCAGCCTTGAGTCGATATGTGGAAGAGCATACTTCTCCCGAACCCGATTATCTCTATCGATTAAACCGTGAAACGCATTTAAAAGTGATGCAACCACGGATGCTTTCAGGTCATTTACAGGGCCGCTTTTTGAGCATGATTTCAGGATTGATGCAACCCAAACTGGTTTTAGAAATCGGCACCTATACTGGTTATTCGGCACTTTGTTTGGCCGAAGGCTTATCGCCGGAAGGTAAACTACATACCATCGACAACAACGCTGAGCGTGAGGAGTTCGTGATGAAATTTATCCGCGAAGCGAAAATGGAAGATAAAGTAATCCCACACATTGGCGATGCAGCTGCTGTTATTCCTCAGATTGAAGGTGTTTTTGATTTGGTATTTATCGACGCCGACAAGGAGAATTACGGGCTTTACTTCGACATGGTCGTAGATCGTGTTCGACCGGGCGGGTTGATCATTTCCGACAATGTATTGTGGAGCGGTAAAGTGTTAGAAACAGTAAAAGAAAACGACCTCGACACCATTGCGCTGCTCGAATTTAATCGTCAAATGATGCACGACCAACGCGTGGAAGTTGTTTTACTTCCGGTGCGCGACGGCTTGAGTATGGTGAGAAAGAAAGCCTAATCAAAACTTGAGCTTCAACTTTTTAAAATTATCCGACTTCATTTGATTCAGCGCTTCCTTGACGATTGGGTTGTAGTCGTTGATGGTTTGGTAATACTCGGAAGTTCCCCAAACTTGGTTAGCAATGAGTGCTTTCAATTGGCGGCGAATGAATGCTCCTGAAGTTTTCAAGCCTTCTTCATCGCGTTTGATTTCGTCGGCCTCACCTGCTGCAACAAACTCTTCAACGATAGCATCACTTACAACGAAATTAGCCTTGAAAGTTTTAAAGTCGGGGTAATTCTTGTTGATTTCTGCGCGGTGTTGATCCACATATTTTAACGTGAATTTATTGAAGAGCCCTTTGCGATACACATCGGTGAGATACTTTGAATTTTCTGTGGTATCGAGCGGAATGAAGATATCGGGCATGATGCCGCCACCGCCATAAACAAGACGTTTTCCAGTAGTGTAGTATTTGAGAGAATCCGCAAATTGGATGCTATCGCGGTTGGTGAATTCACCATGACGGAAACGGGTGTTTAGGTCATCGTAATAATCATCCACGCCGTTTTCATATGGCTTTTGAATACATCTACCAGAAGGCGTGTAATAACGAGCGGTAGTTAAACGCATCGCGGATCCATCAGGGAAAGGGAAAGAATTCTGAACTAGACCTTTACCAAAAGATCGGCGTCCGATGATAATTCCACGGTCGAGATCTTGCACGGCGCCAGACACAATTTCGGAAGCTGAAGCTGAACCTTCATCAATCAAAACAACCAATTTACCTTTCTCAAAAAGACCTTCTTTGGTTGTATAGTATGGAACTTTAGAACCTTCGGTGCGACCTTTTGTGTAAGTGATCAAATTGTTTTCGGGCATCACTTGATCCACAATATCAGTGGCAGTTTTCAAGTATCCACCACCATTTCCGGTGAGGTCGATAATGAGATTTTTCATCCCCTCTTCCTTCAATTTCGTTAATCCATCGATAAATTCCTCGCTGGATGTCGCACTAAACCTCGACAATTTAATGTATCCAGTTTCTTTATCGAGCATGTAAGTGGCATCGATACTAGTAAGAGGAATTTTATCCCTTGTGATGGAATAATCAATCATATTCTTCTCGCCACGGCGGAAAATACTCACCTTTACTACGGTTCCTCTGGCGCCACGAAGGCGAGAAATAACATCTTTATTCTTGAGCTTAATTCCTGCAACCACCTCGTTTTCGATCTTCACGATTTTATCGCCTGCGAGGATGCCTAGCTTTTCGGAAGGCCCTCCAACAATGGTATTTACTACAACAATTGTGTCTTCAAGAATATTGAACTGGATGCCTACACCATCGAAGTTTCCAACGAGTGGCTCGTCCATCTCTTTGAGTTCTTCTTTTGTGAGGTAAATCGAGTGTGGATCAAGTTTTTTGAGCATAGATCGAATTCCTTCCTCAACAATCTCGTCGGTTTTAAGTGTATCTACATAATTATTATTTAAAAAATAAAGTAGATAATCGAGCTTTTCGGTTTCCTTGTTTGCGTAGCGTTGAGCGTTTGCGAAAAAAGGCAGAACTAAAAGAAGGGCAGATAATAATAGACGGTTCATAGTATACACGTTCGTGCAAAGAAAGAAAATGAAGAATCGAAACGCAAAGATTGCGGGTATGTTTTAAAAGAAAAAGCCTCAACGGTAAAGTTGAGGCTTTTCGAATGATTACAATGCTATCGGATAAAAATCAGATTTTCTTCACGTTGATTGCATTCAAACCTTTACGTCCTTCGATTACATCGAAAGAAACCCTGTCGGCTT
The DNA here is from genome assembly GCA_947460255.1 of Bacteroidota bacterium. GTDB lineage: Bacteria > Bacteroidota > Bacteroidia > M30B66 > M30B66 > CAMCXT01. The sequence goes on along the minus strand of CANHIS010000072.1, from coordinate 4,582 downwards.
CTTTAACTTGATCAATTAGACCAGTTACATGAACGAAGACTTCCTGTTCGGAGTTGTCCACTTTAACGAAACCGAAACCTTTGGTTGCGTTGAAGAATTTAATTGTGCCTGTTTTCATTATACTGAATTAATGATGCAAAGGTAAATGAATACCAATACGATGAACGGGGAGCTAAAATTTATTCAGGAGTTGATTTATTTTTTTTTGAACCTGCGTACATTTCATACTTAAGTAACTGACATTCAAGAGGCCCATTGAAGAGTTTAATCTTCCTTGAAGGCTTCAAACCGATCAAGCGAATGGCTTCAGGGAAGGATGTAAACACCCAAGCTTCGCAGCCTGGATATTTGTGTTTTAGTGTTGAACCAATTCCTGTATAAACAGCTTCGAGATCTGCAGGATGTAATCGTTCACCATATGGTGGATTGATAAAAATGAAGGCCTTTCGATCTGGACCGGTTGATTTTAAAAAATCGTCTACACTAAAATGAATTTCCGAATCAACACCTGCTCTTCCTGCATTGTCGCGAGAGATGCTAACAGCTCGATGGTGAATATCGGAAGCTTTAATGTTGAGTGGGTCCTCTTTGATTTTCGAAGTCAAGCCGTTTAGGATGGTTTGAAAAAGTTCAGGATCATAATCGTTCCAATGTTCGAAACCGAATTTTTGTCGAAAAATCCCTGCAGGGACATCTGCTGCAAGCAAAGCCGCTTCGATGGAGAAGGTACCAGATCCACACATTGGGTCGATCAATGGGAAGTGATGCGACCAACCACTAATCTTTAAAATACCTGCAGCCATCACCTCGCTGAGCGGAGCTTTAACTTGCTCGGTTCTATATCCACGTAAGTGTAAAGACTCGCCGCTTGAATCAAGGTAAACTGTTGCTTCGTTTTCCTTCACATACAATGAAATACTCACTTGCGGTTCACGACCATCCACAAAAGGTCGTTTACCTGTGTCTTGTCGAAATCGATCACACACAGCATCCTTTGCTAACTGTGAAACAAACATGCTATTATTAAATAGCGAGCTAAAGACGATTGAATCGAATGCAAAAGTTTTGTCGACACCGAATAGTGAAGGCCAATCAATCGACATTAATTCATTGTGAAACTCCTTGTTGTCTTTAAAACTGAAGGAATGAATTGGCTTCAAAACTCTAAGTGCAGTGCGTAAGCTAAGGTTCAATTTGTAGATGAAACCTTTGTCACCTTCACACTCTACAGCGCGATTTAACCGCATCGGATTTGCACCACCAAGGCGCATTATTTCCTCGAAGAGTACATCTTCGAGACCAGAATAGGTTCGAACGAGGATTTTAAACTGATCACCAGATGATTTTATCATAATTTATTTTTCACATTTACAGCACGTTACATAATTATGTTTAACTTAATGACCTTATCGTTAAACAAATTAAACTCGACTGCTGTTTAGAGGAGCAATGTTAACTTTTTAACCCCTAACTCTCCTTTTTTATGAAAAAACTTTTATTCGCAATCGCGGCACTTGTAGGAGGCACGCAGCTTCAAGCACAAACTGCCTTCGATGTTATTGCAAACAGCCCTAATCACAATTTGCTTCAAGCAGCATTAGAAACTACAGGTTTAGATGCAGCCTTAAGTACTCCAGATGCTACATTTACCGTATTTGCTCCAGATGACGCTGCTGTAAATGCTTTAATTGTAGAATTAAATATTACTGTTGATGATCTACTAGCTCTTCCAAACCTTGAAGATATACTTCTTTACCACGTTTTACCTACAATAGTATCAGCAACAGATATCACTAATGGCTTGTTAGCTGAAGCTATTAGTCCAACGAATACTTTGAAACTTACGAAAAAAGCAAATAACGACGTTTTCGTAAACCAAGCGCAAGTAACTGCTGCTGACATTACAGCATCAAACGGTGTGGTTCACGTTATCGACGCAGTAGTTTTACCGAACGAAACTGTAGTTGATGTTGCAATCGACAACAACTTTACTTCATTAACAACAGCTGTTGTAACGGCAGAATTGCTACCTGCATTAACTAATCCATTTGCAACGCTTACTGTTTTTGCACCAACCAATGATGCATTCACTGCAATTGCAACTGGTCTTGGAACAGACATCAATGGTTTATTGGCATTGCCAAACTTGGCAGACATTTTAACTTACCACGTTTTGGGAGCTAGAGTTGTAGCTGCCGACATTACAAACGGACAAATCGCTACTCCATTGAGCACAACGAATACTTTGAAGTTGACTAAAAAAGCTAACGGCGATGTATTTGTTAATCAAGCACAAGTTCTTACACCAAACATTGAAGGTGGAAACGGTGTAGTTCACGTTATCGGAGGCGTTGTAGTTCCTTTCGAAACGGTTGTAGACGTTGCAATCGATAATGGCTTTACATCACTTACTACTGCTGTGGTGACTGCTGAATTGCTTCCTGCCTTAACCAATCCTTTGGCTACACTTACAGTATTTGCACCAACAAACGATGCATTCACAGCAATTGCTACTGGATTGGGCACTGACATTGCAGGATTATTGGCATTACCAAATCTTGCTGATATCCTAACCTACCACGTTCTTGGAACTGAAGTAGAAGCTGCAGACATCACAAACGGACAAATCGTTTCTCCTTTGAGCACTACAAACACTTTGAAGTTGACTAAAAAAGCTAACGGAGATGTATTTGTTAACCAAGCACAAGTTGTAACGCCAAACATTGATGGTGGTAATGGAATCGTTCACGTTTTGAACGCAGTAGTTGTGCCTTTCGAAACAGTAGTTGACGTTGCATTGGACAATGGCTTTACTTCACTTGCAACTGCAGTTGTAACAGCAGAATTGCTTCCTGCCTTAACCAATCCTTTGGCTACACTTACAGTATTTGCACCAACAAACGATGCATTCACAGCAATTGCTGCTGGATTGGGAACTGACATTGCAGGATTATTGGCTTTGCCAAACCTTGCTGATATCCTTACCTACCACGTTCTTGGATCAGAAGTAGAAGCAGCCGACATTACAAATGGTCAAATCGTTTCTCCATTGAGCACAACTAATACTTTGAAGTTGACTAAAAAAGCTAACGGAGACGTATTTGTTAACCAGGCACAAGTTGTAACACCAAACATTGATGGTGGTAATGGAATCGTTCACGTTTTGAATGCAGTTGTAGTTCCTTTCGAAACAGTTGCTGACGTTGCAATTGACAACGGATTCTCAACACTTGTAACTGCTGTAGTAACTGCAGAATTGTTGCCAGCACTTACAAATCCTTTGGCTTCACTTACAGTATTTGCACCAACAAATGCTGCATTTGATGCAGCGGCTTTAGCTTTAGGTACTGACCTTGCTGGCATTCTTGCTCTTCCAAATCTTGCTGACATTCTCCTTTACCACGTAGTAGGTTCTGAGGCATTAGCTGCAAGCTTAGCTGATGGTCAATTGATTACAACACTTCAAGGAACAGATGTTATTGTTGACCTTGTAAATCCAAATGTATTCATCAACCAAGCGCAAGTTGTAACTGCTGATATTGATGGTGGCAACGGAGTTGTGCACGTTATTAACGCAGTACTTCTTCCAGAAGGAGTTAGCATCAACGAAGTAACTTCAATCGAAAATCTTTCTGTTTATCCAAACCCAGCATCAGAATTTGTAACACTTTCATACACAGCTTCTGCTAATGAAAATGTTTCATATCGCATGACTGACCTTAGCGGTAAATCAGTAATTGTAAGTGACCTAGGTATCCGTAACGGTGCTCAAATCGAAAACATCGACTTAAGCAATGTTGCATCTGGAATGTACATTCTTGAAATCACATCAGGCACTAAGCGTTCTGTTCAAAAAGTGTCGGTAAAATAATTCCGCCTGAACTTCCTTTGTGATAGGACGAGGGGTAATAAAGGGAAGTTCCCCGGAATATTTAGTAAATCGGTCGTGGCTCTGGTCACGACCGATTTTTTTTTGCATACGATCCAAATATTTTTCGAAATTCAAACTCTATGCAGCGCTGTAAATTGCAAATCGCCCACTAAACATTTGCAATTTCTAAGGTTGAATTGAGGCGTTAGCGATAAAAAATGTAAATCCTTGAGCGGGAATTGACTATTTTTGCCGCCCGATGGAAAATATACAAGCAAACGAATGGTTTGCAGAGTGGTTTGATTCTCCTTACTATCACGTCCTTTATAACCACAGAGACGAAGAAGAAGCCACATTCTTCATCGATAATTTGATCGCATACCTTAAACCAACTCCTCAATCGGTCATGTTGGATCTCGCTTGCGGAAGAGGCCGTCATGCAGTGCATCTTCACAAGAAAGGTTTTGAGGTCGTAGCAGTTGATCTAGCTCCCAGTAACATTGAATTTGCCAATCAATCTGCATCAGAAGGTTTGCAATTCATGGTGCACGACATGCGCAACCTGCTCTCGTCAAACACATTCGATTATGTTTTCAATCTATTTACTTCATTTGGATATTTCGACCACATGCACGAAAATCTAAAAACGGTAAAAAATATGGCTGCATCATTAAAGTCCGGTGGGAAATTGATCCTCGACTTTATGAACGT
>CANHIS010000071.1 GCA_947460255.1 Bacteroidota bacterium | reverse complement strand
TCTTGGTTGCCGAATCCTGTTACTGAAAGAATGATTTTCTTGTCGGTTGAGGTTGCAAATTTTTCGATCATTTTTTTGTCCTTCGCCGACACCCTAAAAGCCCCATCTGTAGCAAGAATTACTTGGTTGTTACCATCTGCAACAAATGCATTTTCGGCCAATTCGTAGGCTTTTTTGATGCCTGCACTTCCGGCAGTTACACCTTCGGCTTTCAGAGAATCGAGTTTTTGAATGATGCCGCTTTTCTGGGAGCCATTGCTAGTTTGAACAATGGTTTTCACTTCCTCCGCATAGGTAATAATGGTGATTTTGTCGGCCTCGCGGATGGGTTTCAATAAGGTAGCAATCGATTTTTTTAGCAACGGTAGCTTTTCTGGCTCCTTCATCGATCCTGAAATATCGATCAAGAAAACAATGTTGTTTGGTTTAAAGGAATTGTCGAACAGTTCGCTTTCTTTCGGCTTTGATTGAGCAACCACTGGTTCCTTTACTGGCTCGATTTCCTTTGGTTTATCTTTCGAAGGCGTAAGCACAAAACTCTGAGAGCCAATATTAAACTTGATGTATTGTTCGGTCATTAAGGTTTCATAACCAGGAGCAGTAACTACGAGTGCATATGGGCCAATTGGGATTTGGGTTTGGAGTGTTCCGGTTGTAGTGGTTCGTTCTACTTTGTCTCTTCCACTTTGTGAAACATACAAAATTGAACCTTCATTTATTGGTTTGCCAGTTTTTGAATCAACAAAATAGGCAATATGGTTTGTGAGGGTCGGAATGGCGGCAGGATTTCCAGCACCAATTTTTGGAAAGAAATCTACACAGTTACTTAACTCATCGGCAAGTAATTTTTTGATTTCACCTGTTACCTTTAAGGTTTGCGCATTGTTTCCTTGGTTGTGGAACAGCTGTATTTCTCCCGAAAATTTTCCAGCTGCATCGGGGTGATATTCTACAACAAGCTGAGTTGTATCGTTTGCGGGAATGATTTTTCGACCAGCCTTCACGATGAAGTTTTTAGGAGCATCAGCTTTCAGCAACACCAATGTTTTTGAGCTGTTGTTTTTAATCACAACTCTTGTTTTCACAGAACCAGCTTTTTCGGTAATGCCAAAGTCCAATTTTTTGGGCTCTACAGTAAGGGCTTGTGCTTGAATAAATTGCACTTGAAAAAGCATCAACAATAAACCGAATATGCAGTTAGAAGCGCTCAAATCATTCAAAATTTAAAGTTATCATCACACAATTAGTGCATCAATAATACATTGTTATAACTCAACGGCGCAAAGTAATGGATATTCTACCGATCGACTTGAAAAAAGAAAAGCGGCAACAGATTTCGCTTCTGTTACCGCTTTCGATCAATAATTATTTTACAATCCTAATATTTGATGCGCGCTAGGCCAAATTGCTTAAAGCCCATCATTCCATATTTGGTAAATACCGCTGCAACAAACTCCTTATCGTTTAGCTGTTTAAATACTTGACCTTCGAGTGCTGGAATCTTTTTATCCTCATCATCTCCAACAGGCTGCATCCAATTGATTTTCCAGTTTCCGAGCTCATCAATAGTCGTTAAGCGAAGTGCAGTTCTTTTCATGTTCCAATCATCAAGTTCAATTGGTTGATCCGAATCTGTTGGCGGATAATCTTTTGGTTTCACTGGACCTTTTGATTTGCTTTTCGATGCACTCTTTTTGCCTGAAGCGATTAAGCCAAGAGGCTCGATATTGTCTTCATGATCTGTAAACAATATGTATGTTTTGCCTTGGCTGAATGTCACAGATGGAAACATACCGAAGTTGGCAGAGTTGATGAATGCTTTTCTCGGGATCATGGTTTGCCAAGCAACACTGCAATCTTGCTTGAATTTGGTTACCAAGCCACTGTTGTAACAATAAGTAGTGGTTGATCGGCCATTTGAGCTAACGGTATATTCATATCTCACACTACCAACCATGGTGATATTACCTGCTGGATCTTCAAAGATTTCGCTTACTTTCATGTATCTCATTTCCTTCAAACGACGATTCCTAGCCATATTTGGGTTCATGGATTCAGTAACAAGAGATACTTTTTGATTTTGCGTTAATTCTGATTCAGCTACTTTAAAAACATCACCATCTTTTACATCAATTTCTGCGATAAATGACCCAGCAGCAATGTCATCTTTCCCTTCAGGCCCTTCTTTTCGGCTATAGTAACCTAATAAAAATACCTTATTTGATTCAGAAATATGCACTGTACTACTTGTGATATCTCCGCCTTCAGTTTTAATGTCGACAGTGGTTGGTGCATTTCCATTAATTGGAACGAAAGCAAGTCGGTTAATTAGAACATCTTCTTCACCATCGTCTTCCCAAACATTGAAAATGATATAGATATTTCCTGCTTTATCGGCTGTAATGTTTTTTATACCATCTCCTCTTTTCGTGTCGGAAATAACCAATTCGGATTTTCTAACTTCCTCTAAGGTATTGTCAAGAACGAGGATGTCTATTTTGGTTGTTTCCTCTTTTCTTGATGTATTGAAATAGGAAAGCACAGTTTTACCTGTTTTTTCATAATGATAAATACTTGTTCTTCTGGTGTCGCTTTTTTTACCATCTTCTATTTTGGCAATTAATTTTGCTTCTCCTTTGAATGGCTTTCCTGTAGAAGCGTCTAATTGCCAAGCGTGAATTGCATAATTTTTTGCTTCCTTGTCCCAAGTTGAGGTAAACATATCGAGCGTGTCGCCATGCAATACCAATTCTTCAAGTCTTACATTTCCAGTTCTGGTTACACCTTCGCCCTTGAATTCTGGAAGAGAAACAGCCTTTGATAAATTTAAGGTCTTTGAGTCGAAATATGCCAATTTAAGATCTTCGATAGAAGTCGCAGCATTAGCGATCATAGAAGAAAGAGATAAGCTCATCTTCCAAGTGAGAAGAATGTACTGTCCGTTTTGTTCTCCAAGCAATGCTTGAGGAATATGCGTCATGGTAGAAACTCCTTCACCTACTTCCATTGTTGGGGCTTGTGCAGAAGCATTGATAAACAAATGTGCGCTTAGTAGAAGCAATAACAGTTTTTTCATTTGAAGCTTAGCTATTAAATTTTGTGCAAAGTAATAAAGGAAGCTATTCGATTCGTCTTTTTGTTCAAAAATAATTCAACACCGTAATTATTCACTGTTATTGGTTTTTTTTGGATTAGAACATTGGCTTTTTGTTCGAAAAAGGAGAATATGGTGTTGGTTTATCATAAAGAAAATGATGTAAAATAGAAAATGGGGAAAAGTCAGAAAGTCGCTTTGATTATGGAAGTTTGCTAAGTTTAGTGATTAGGCGCTTGTGCAATATTTGACAATGATCATTAATGTTGTTAATTTGTGCAACAACCACAACTTGTGAAAAAACTGCCCTTTGTATTGTTGATCTTATCGTTGCTCATATTGAGTTCAACCTTCTTGTGGCACAATACTAAAGGTGATAACAATGCAGCAAATCAACAACTCGAAGAATTTCAAGAATATCTTCAAGATCGAGAAACCCAATTAAATAAAGCTGCATTAGCCTTTTCAAAAGAACCATGTTTCGACTTTGGGTCATACAAAAGTTATCCTGCCGAATGGAAGAAATTGGCCAGCGAACTAAAGATTTCGCTGTTTAGGTATGATCAAGAAAACCTATTGTTCTGGACCGATAATACAGTGCCAGCTGGTTTGGATGTTTTGCGAGAATATCCAGACGATCAACTTTGGAAACTCAAAAACGGTTGGTATTTGGTTAGAAGGATAAAGTCGGGCGATTGCGGAATTACTGCAATGGCACTTATCAAGCGCGAATATTCTTATCAAAACGATTATTTACACGATCATTTCCCATTCAACGAAACAATTGCAGGTGATTCGGAACTTTACAACGACCCTGTAATTGGTAGCAAGCCAGTTTTAGACCAACGCGGAAAGATAGCAGTTTGGTTTAAAGCAATGGACGATCCTATAGGCGATAATCAACGTGATAACAGCTTGAATTGGTTGATTTATCTTGGATTGGCGTTGTTTCTCATTTCGGGTCATTGGTCGGCTAAAATGTATGCGAAAAGCAAAAGAAATAATCTAATCTTTTTTTGGTGGTTGTTGTTATTGTTGATTAGAGCTATTTCTTTTTATTTTAAAATTCCTGAATTACTTTATGCTTCTGATTTGTTCAACCCCAGCGAATACGGAGCTTCCAATTGGTTGCCAAGTTTAGGCGACTTATTGCTCAATAGTGTGTTTTTATTCTATACAATTGTTCTGATTCATCAGAGTAGACTAAAAATTAGCATTAAGAATCACTGGATTTATGGCTTATTTATTTCATTTGCCTTACTCGGATTTGGTTGGTTTTGTTTGGATTTGCTTCGTGGATTAATCATTAATTCAAGTATATCTCTCGATATAAACGATTTTCTTTCTCTTACATTAAGCAGTTATATTTCATATTTAATTGCAGGCCTTTTGTTTGCTTCTTTTTTTGTGCTTTCCGACAAGGCTCTTTCTTTATTGCGAATTGTAAAAATTAAACACATAGTATTTTTTCCAGTTCTCATTTTTGCAACCATTTCGCTGCTGCTAGTAGGATATTTGTTTGGTGATAGCGACATTACTTTGCTGCCTTCTGTATCGCTTTTGATTAGTGGTATTTGGCTTTCTGCTTACGGAACAAAACCTTATAGATATGGGGCAATTATTGGTTTAATTGCGCTTTTTTCATTCATTGGAACCACCTTTATTTTTCGTTATACACACGAACGAGAAATGGAGAAACGCTTATTGATGGCTGTGAAAATTGCAGCTGAGCGAGATCCAATTGCAGAAAGTTTATTTCTAGAAACTGAAAGAAAAATCATATCAGATACCTTATTGAAGAGCTATTTACGTCCAGGAAATACCATAACCGGCCAAGTAAGAGATTTAGCTCAGTTGTTTTTTAATGGCTATTGGGAAAAATACAAAATCAACGTTCAGGTTTTTGGTGCGGATGAATGTCCTTTAACCACTCTTTACAACAGCACAGGACATGATCCAATGGTTTTCGATCATTTAATTGATTCGATCGGCATTCCTACTTTGAGCGATAACTTCTTTTTTCTCGATAATAATTCGGGTAGAATAAGCTATTTAGCGCGCCTCTCAGTGTTCGACTCACCTCGAGATTCTATACCACTTGCTAATTTATATATTGAATTTAACTCACGATATACGCCAGAGGAAATTGGGTATCCTGAATTGTTGCTCGATAAAATGGTGAGTACCAAAACCGATATGAGTAAATACAGCTACGCCCGATACAATGGTGGTAAGCTGGTTTCACACTTTGGTCAATTCCCATATAGTTTAAGTGATTCTTTATACCAGAATGCAACAATTGAACAGCCATTAAATTTGAATTTCAGTGGCTTTTCGCATTTGGCTTCAAGGTCGGGAAGTGAATCGTTGGTTGTTTTAAGTTTACCTTCTGCCAACCTTTTACAGGTGCTCACACCGTTCTCCTATTTAATGTTGTTTTTCGGGTTATTGGTGTTAATACCATTATTGATAAGAGAGTTTTGGCTTGCCAATAAATCAGTTAAAGTGAGCTTTAAAAGAAGGATACAATTGTCGATTATTTTAATTTTATTTTTATCCTTATTTTTAATTGGTGGAGGTACTATACTTTATATCATTTCAAATAATAATCAAAAAAACTATCGATCGATTAGTGAGAAAATCCACTCAATTTTAGTAGAAACTGAATATTTAATAAATCGAGATCCTTATTTGGATCAAGCCAAGGCTGAAGATATTGCTTATGCGCTAACCCGTCAATCAAACGTTTTCTTTGCAGATATTAATATATTCACACCATCGGGCTTTTTATTTGCGTCATCACGTACAAAAATATTTGATGAAGGCCTAGTTTCAAGGAAAATGAACTCCGATGCATTTCATCACTTATTGGTTGAAAAATCTACAGAATACGTTCATCAAGAGCGAATCGGAAAATTAGATTATTTATCAGCTTATGTGCCTTTACGGAATTCAGATAACCGGGTGATTGGCTATTTGAATCTTCCGTATTTCGCCCGTCAAAGTGAACTTAGAAGAGAGATTGCCACATTTGTGGTAGCGATCATTAATATATATGTGTTGCTGATTGTGTTGGTAGTAATTGCTGCGATTTTCTTGTCGAATTCTGTAACTGAACCTTTGAGGATTATTCAGGAACGACTTGGTAATCTCCGCCTTGGGCGAAAAAATGAGGCCATTAAATGGAAAGGAAACGATGAAATTGGTGAATTGATTGGTGAGTATAATCGCATGCTGGGTGAATTGGCTGAAAGTGCCGAAAAACTTGCCCGTTCGGAGCGTGAAAGTGCATGGAGAGAAATGGCGAAACAGGTGGCTCACGAAATTAAAAATCCACTAACACCTATGAAATTAGGTACGCAAATGCTAAAGCGAGCCTGGGATGATAAAGCACCCGGATTTGATGATAGAATTGAAAGATTTACCAAAAATTTGATAGACCAAATTGATTCATTAAGCCATATAGCAACCGAATTTGGGAATTTCGCAAAAATGCCTAAAATGGTAAAGGAAAAAGTGGAATTAAAAGAATTAATTCACAGCGCGAAAGATTTCCATCAAGGAGCTGAAGGTGTTGCTATTTATTTTGAAACTTCAGTTGATAGCGAATGTTACGTGCTGACTGATAAAGAGCAGATGATACGTGTTTTTAATAATTTAATTCGTAATGCTGTTCAAGCAATTAGCAATGGAGAAACAGGCCGAATTAATTTATTTTTGCAAGAAGTGAATCACAAATATTTAGTTTCCATTTCTGATAATGGATCGGGTATTTCTGATGAATTGAAGGATAAAATATTTAATCCCAATTTTACCACCAAAAATGCAGGAATGGGACTTGGATTGGCTTTAGTGAAAAATATTGTGGAAGGTTCTGAGGGTAAAATTTGGTTTGAAACCGAAATTGGACAAGGCACAACGTTTTTCGTTGAGCTACCTCAATACAAATCATAAATCAATTTGAAAACCATTTACGAGCTTCATTGTTACATATTGCAAATACCCGACCCATGATTCTGAAAAAACTACTTTATTACATGGATATCCGCACATTGTTTCGTGCCGATAGCAACAAACGCAACACAAGCGTGAAGTTCATGAATGGGATGAACCGAATAAGTATATTCATGTTTCTATTTGCTGTGGTGGTAATGATCATTCGTTATTTGTCGCGCTAGTCTCTTTTGAGAACATAGTAAGCAGTAGTGCTCACAAAGTCTCTGAACCATGGAATAACTGACACGATTCCAAACTGAACTCTTGGAGAGCGTTTGAATTTGTATCGATAGATCGGATTAATCAAATAGAGCCTTCGGTCTTGAATTGTGTAACCTGTTTGTTTGCAGATTCGCTCAAATCTGTTGATAGAAATACGTGTATCGTAAATCTCCATTAACGAGATCACGGTGGGTTCTGGTTCTCCAATTTTCCTCAGCCATCCTTGGTAAGCGGATCGTGGCAATAAGTGCATCCAAGGCATCTTGCCAATCTTTGTGGTGGCCGTTTGCTGATGTCCGCCGAATGGCATCCTCCAAGGAGGGAAAGCGAAAAACAACCGTCCGCCATCTTTGAGGTATACCTTTAATTGGTTCATCACTTTTTCCTGTTCAGGTATGTGTTCGATTGTATCTTTCAAGACAATCAGGTCAAACTTTCCTTTAAAGGCATCCATGGTTTTTTGGTCATAGATGTCGGCAGAAAATAGTTCCATTTTTCCCGCCCGAATCTCCTCCGCAAGGAGTTCCTTTCCATGTTCAATTTTAGATTCGGAAAGATCCATTCCAGTGCAAATGCAGTTTTTTTCGGCAAAAGCTTTGAGCACTCCACCTTCTCCACAACCAATTTCTAAAACACTCATTCCTTCCCGAAAAGCCTGTTGTTTCTCGATATAAGGGATGATATAGTTAAGCGTGACCAAATATTGGTGCTGAAATTTTAAGGGAGCGTTTCCGTGGAAATATAGCGGCATGCGGCGAAGATAAGCATTCAATTTTGAATGTGTCAAACCGAAAATCGACAAGTTCAAGACGATTTTACTTGACTGGTATTAAAATAATCTGATATATTTGTGATATCAAAATAATATCAAATGAACGAGAAAAAAATGAAGCCGTTAAATGGTGGTGCCATGTTAGCGGTAGGATTATTAGTTATTGCTGCAGGAATATTTATTATCACACTGCATCAAATTTTAATTGGTGCAATTCTAGCTGTCTTGGGCTTGGTGCATTTAATTGGTTTAACGGTTATCAACCCAAATGAATCGGTTGTGATGGTGCTTTTTGGATCTTATTCTGGAACGGTAAAAGACAATGGATTTTTCTGGGTGAACCCTTTCTACACTAGAAAGAAGATTTCACTTCGGGCGAGAAACAACGAATCTCAACCAATAAAAGTGAACGACAAACTCGGGAACCCTGTGATGATTGGTGTTGTGTTAGTATGGAAAGTTGAAGACACTTACTCGGCAGCATTTGAAGTGGACAATTACGAAATGTTTGTGCGGATGCAAAGTGAATCTGCTATTCGGAAGCTGGCGGGTACATACCCTTATGATACATTCGATGATGCGCACACTGAATTAAGTTTGCGTTCGGGCGGTGATGAAATTAACAATCAGTTGGAGCGAGAACTTTCTGAACGGCTTATCATAGCTGGTATCAAGGTAATTGAGGCTCGGATTTCCAATTTGGCATATTCGCCAGAGATTGCTCAAGCCATGTTGCAAAGACAGCAAGCAACTGCCGTGGTAGCAGCAAGAACTAAGATTGTTGAGGGTGCTGTTGGGATGGTAGAGTTAGCGTTAGAGAAACTGTCGCAAAAACAAATCATCCAATTAGATGAAGAGCGAAAAGCTGCCATGGTGAGCAATTTATTGGTGGTTTTGTGTTCTGAACGTTCGGCAAGTCCGGTGATTAATGCAGGAACATTGAACAATTAAATAAGAACGCTATGCTGTTTTTTGAGGAAAAGCAAATGCTCAGAAGCAATTCGATTGTTTTGCTTGGTATTCCTGGAATGGTGGTTGTTTTTATTCTAGGATTGATTAATCTAAATAATGGAAAAGGTGATTTGACGGGGCTGATAATTATTTCATTGATCATTGTCCTTTTCATTTTTCTTCTGCTGCTTTCATTTCTTTATGTAAGAATTGAAAAGGAGGGCATAATTGTTCGGTTTTTTCCTTTTCATATAAAGCCCAAAGTTTATTTATGGGCAGATATTGAAAGTTTAGAAGTAAGAAAATACAAGCCATTGAGAGAATTTGGAGGCTGGGGCATTAAAGGAACTAAGAACAATAGAGCATTTAATGTATCGGGTGATATGGGTTTGCAAATCACCTTTAAATCGGGTAAAAAATTGCTCGTAGGAACTGCCCAGCCTCAAAAATTAGAAATATCCTTATTGGAAATTCGAGAAAAAATGAATGTGTAATGGGTAAAAAGAAACCATTTGTATTGAGGCTTGATGAAGATATGCTTAAGGCTGTTGAGAAATGGGCTGCAGATGAATTTCGCAGCACCAATGGCCAAGTAGAGTGGATTTTACGTGAAGCACTTAAAAAAGCAGCCCGTTTGCCAAAGAAGAACTTATTGACAGAATCAGATGGAGAAACTGAGTGATTTGAAAAAGGAATTAGCAGATTTAAGTAAACCAGAATTGATTAAACTGTGTTTACGAGTTGCTAAATTGAAACGGGAAAACAAAGAATTGCTTTCGTATTTAATTTTCGATTCTGAAGATCCCCTTTTTTATGCTCAAAAATTAAAACCTGAAATAAAGGAAGTTTTTGAACAACCTTTTCAGCATGCGTATTATTTAACTAAATCGATAAGAAAGGTGATGCGAATCATTACCAAGTATTATCGATTCACTTCAAATAAACAAGGAGAAACAGAGCTCCTCATTTATTTAGTTGAGGAGTTTTACCAATCGTGGCGATATGAGTATCGTTACCAAGCTTTGGGAAAAGTTATCTTTCGTTGTTTGGAAAAGGCACAATCGAACTTGAAAAAGATTGATGAAGATTTCAGAGCTGATTTTGAAGATCCAATCAATGAATTGGTTAAAAAAACGAATCTTAAATTTAATTTCTAAAAAATTTAACAATGGAAAAAATGTGGAAGTTTATAAAATTTAACCAATATCAATTTAAGTCATCGAATGAAACTTCAATAATTTTGAAGTTCAATAGCTTTTCTCGAAAAGTTTCTGCAAAGAATCTAGAGGGAAATGAAATATTCAATCTTCATCTTGACGGGATGTTTAGAAGTTCAATAATCATTTCTGACAATAAAGAAAACCAAATGCTAAAATTAGAAGCAAACCATTGGTGGAAATCTCATTGGAAAGGAATTTTAGATAAAAATTTATTGGAAATAAGAGTAGTTAACAACCCATGGGTAGAATACCAGTTGTTGGTTGACGGAGTAGAAGTTCTTACTTATGGAATCAAGCGAGTTGGTTTTAGAGCTGGTTTATCGGTTCAGCAATTTAAACCAATAACAAAGTATTCAGATTGCTTTCACGTTATTCTATTTTGTCTGATACGACCAGTTTTAATTGAGTCGATGGGGAATAAGATAAATATGAGTGATCAAAGCGGTGATACTGAAACCAAGCATTAATTGTGGTCAATAGATTAATGTTTTTATTCAGTTATTTCAATTGAGGCTTTACTTATTGAATAAGCAGAGAAATAACCAATTGCGCCACCGGTGATATTACTTTCTGGATTGGCGGGTGCTGCTTGCTGTCCTGAAGCTGCTGCAATAGAAGAAGACAATGTTCTGTAATACAATTCCATTGATTTGTCGATTCCCCACATTTCCACTCTAATTGTGTCTGGTGATATTGGTCCTGGCCCTGGATTTCCTGGCCCTCCCGGTCCTCCTGGCCCCCCGTTAGGATTTAATTCGAAAATGGGAATTCTTGTTTCCACATTGAGTCCATTATAAAATTTATCGCTTTCAACAAAGTAATCAGTATTGATTGAAAGGTCATTTAATGAATAACGATATCTGTAATAATTGTTGGTGTTTGCCGGATCATTAAAGTGAACAATTGTGATTAGCGTAGTATCAACAAAAAACACTTCTCTTCTTAGGGAAAGCGAATCAATTTGAACCAATTCAGGCATCCTACAAATGGATGAGTAAACCTGATTATTCCATAATACATACAGCGAATATGTAACCCCTGGAGTGCCGATGATTTCTTCAGAATAATACATTCCCGCAATTCCTTGTTCTAAGGTGTCGAGGTTTCCTTGATCATCGTTAATTATTACAATTGCATCGGTAACACCAGGAAATTCGTTGTCCTGATTGTAGTTTTTTACCTTCGACAATTTTACCGTGCACTCTCCATCATTGTTGATTTTTCCTTCAATCACCAATTTATTATCACTTTCATTCAGGTCGATGTCGATCACTTTTTCGCAGCTTGAAAATGCAAAAAGATTGATAATTGCAAAAACGGAGATTATGATTGAATTTCTCATTTGAAATGAAAGTTATAGGTAATTGATGGAATCCATCGGAAAAGTGATAATTGAACAGCTTCGGTTTGCCCCGGATTTGTGTCGCTTTCTCTAAAGCTTACGGTGAAAGCATTTTGTCGGCCGTAGGCATTGTAGACGCTAAAAGACCAACTTGATTCATAAGTATCGGTTCTTTTTCGGTAATAAGTGGCGCCTAAGTCCAAGCGGTGGTAGGCAGGCATTCTGTATCCGTTTCTTTCCGAATAATAGTTTACGATTTGACCATCCATTTCGTATTTGCCGCTTGGGAATGTAACTGCATTGCCGGTGTAGTAAACAAAATTTGCAGAAAGTGCCCACTTGTTATTGAGCTCATACATCGCAACTACGGTTAAGTCATGGGTTCTATCCTGACGTGCTGCAAAGTATTTTCCATCATCAATTTCATCGAATTTACGTTCAGTTCTCGAAAGTGTGTAACCAACCCAACCAGTGAGTTTTCCTGTTTTCTTTCGGATGAGTAATTCTAAACCATAAGCCCTGCCGGTGCCGTAAACCAATTCGCCTTCTACTTCTTGATTGAGAATTAATTCGGCACCATTTCTATAGTCAATTTGGTTTGCCATCCATTTGTAATAGGTTTCAGCCGAAAATTCGTAGGTGTTTTTCTTCAGATTTCTGAAATAACCAGCTGAATATTGATCACCCAATTCGGGCTTTATATTGTTAGAACTTGGAACCCAGATATCAGTTGGATTTCCTGAAGTGGTGTTGCTCAGTAAATGCAGGTTCTGAACTGTTCTGCTGTATCCACCTTTAATCGATTGCAAGCTATCTACACGATAATTGATGCTGAATCGAGGCTCTGGATTTATGTAGTTTTGGATAAATTCTCCATTGGCAGCTTGTCTTTCATCGGTGATATTTCCATCGGTGTCGAATTCATACACAGTGCCGGGGCCGATAAAGCTGAAGGTGCTTAAACGAAGGCCATAATCGACAGAAAGTTTATTATTAAATTGATATTGATGAGAAACATACGCTGCATTTTCCCAAGCATATCTTCTGTCGTTGGTGAGGTTGGTCAAGAAATCTGCGCCATCAACCTCACCAGGCATGAAGGTGTGGTAAATTGAATTCCAGCCGAATTTAAATGTGCTTTTGTTGTTTTTATAGTACTGATAATCTTGTTTTAAATTCCAATCTCTTATGGTTGAGCCTATTTCTACATCAAAATCAGACGCAGACAATTTAATTCTGTAATTATAATCACTAAAAATCAATGATGTATTCGAGAATAGCTTATCCGAAAACAGGTGATTCCAGCGAATTGTGCCTGTTGCATTTCCCCAGTCGAATCTGAATTGATCTGAAAAACCGAAATTGTCGCGACCAAAATATCCACTGATAAAAATTCTGTCTCTATCACTTATTTTATAATTCAATTTTGCATTTAAATCATAGAAATACAAAGTTGATTTTCGAAGATTTGTATCGGCAGATAATTTAAGGAACATATCTGCATAAGTTCTTCTTCCAGACACGATGAAAGAACTTTTGTCTTTTACAATTGGTGCTTCCACGGTGAGTCGAGAGGCAATCAAGCCAACACCACCAAGCACATTCAATTTTTTCTGGTTCCCCTCGTTCATCTTCACATCAAGCACAGAGGCAATTCTTCCACCGAATTCGGTGGGCATTGTTCCTTTGTAAAGTGTTGCTTCTTTCACAGCGTCTGAGTTGAAAACCGAGAAGAAGCCGAGTAGGTGAGAGGCATTGTAAACTGGCGCTTCATCTAGAAGAATAAGGTTTTGATCTGCGCTTCCTCCGCGTACGAAGAATCCAGTGTTCCCTTCTCCTGCACTTTTAACACCGGGCAACAATTGTAATGTTTTAAGTAAGTCGGCCTCACCAAAAAGCACAGGGATCATTTTGATTTCCTTAGCACTTAGTTTTTCGACACCCATGGTAACGCGTGAAAGACTTTCATCAGGCTTTTCTGCAGAAATTTCTATTTCCTTTAATTCTGAGTTTTTGGGCTTCATTTCAACATTGAGCTTCATGCTTTTGTCGAGTTTCACTTTTTGTTCTTTCAGTTCATAGCCTGTATATTGAAATCGAAGAGTGTATTCGCCTACGGGAAGTTCTAAGGTGTAGAAGCCGTAAGCATTTGCAACAACACCTGTTCCTGGCAATTCTTTTACTAAAACCGCGGCTCCGATGAGTTCTTCACCTGAAGTGATGTCTTTAATTGAGCCGCTGATGCTGAATTTTTGCTGGGCGAAAGACCCGATTGTGGGAAGCAGGCAAAATAGCAGCAGTAGCTTTTTTATTGATTGCATATTGTATGGAATTGATTGGCAAATATTCAGGATAAATTTTCTGATTGAAGGATTAATTTTTTTGATGCGGAAGTTTTTATGGTTGAAGCAGAAACTTCGAATGCTTAGTGAGTGTGATTAGATTAAAAAAAGTTACGCAGCTAACGGAATTTGTTGGATCTGATTGTGAGCTAATTGGAGTTGATGTCTCTTAACTGTGCCTTCCTGCTGCTGGGAGAGCTGATGAATCATCTAGGTCGCACGCCACTCTTTCAAATGATCATATTGGTTAAACACTTCCCAGCCAACTTATAGGCAAAAAGCTCGTCTAACAGTGCCATGTCTCAAATGTTTAATATATTACTTTTTTCCCTAACAGCAAATTAGTTATTTATACCTATTGAATTATTTTATTTGTTTGTAATGTACATAAAATACAGATAAACAAAAATAAAGAACTTATTTATCATGAGATCACACTCACTAATCATACTATTTTTCTTACTTTCTTTGTCTTCACAAAGAGCCTTCTCACAGTCTTTCAAGGCTAAGATGTCAGCGGAATCATATCAATCAGGATTTAACATACGCTGTGCTGGCGGGAATGATGGAAAAATCAAAGTTTCTTTTGATGGTGGAGTTTCTCCATTTAATGTCTTATGGAATGATGGCCAAAGTGGAAATTCTAGAGACGGTTTAAGCGCAGGTATATATTGGATTGTCGCAACCGATTCTGTTGGTAATGTTTCGAATGATACAATTACCTTAATTGAACCTACCCTACTCCAAACAACAGCGGAGAAAAAGCAATACTCAGAACAGTTTCATATAAGCAAGACTAACGCAAGAGATGGTCAGCTAATAGTGAATGTGAGCGGAGGTACAGCACCATATTCAGTTGTATGGAATGATTCTACATTCGGAAGCAACAAGCTAAATCTAGATGCAGGGCAATATGTTTACAAAGTATCGGACGCAAATGGCTGCGAGATTCTTAAACAAGAACTCCTTAATGAACCCACTGAACTTACGGTTCAGATCCAAATACTAAGTGAGGTGAGTTGCGCCAATTCAAGTGATGGTAAGGCTCAAGTAAATATCAATGGAGGGGTCCCTCCTTACGATGTTCAATGGAGTTCAGGCGAAACTGGTATTATAGCAGAAGCGCTAGAAGGTGTCAGATCGTTTGTTAAGGTAAGAGATAGGCACAACGCAGAAGTAGTGCTACCTGTTGATTTCACTGTTCCGCCAAAACTTTACGAAAATGTAATCGTTTCACAATATCCTGGCGGGTTTCAAGTAAGCTGTGCTGATTGTTTCAATGGCAGTATAGAATTAGAAGTAATTGGAGGAATACCTCCATATACTGTAACGTGGTCCGATACCTCAAACTTGGCAGATCCCTTTCACAGACAAAATTTGGGAGGACGATTCTATCAATATAGCATAACCGATGCGAACCAATGTAAATTAAAAGGATATACCGAACTCACAGAGCCAAAGCTCAGAGGATGGCAACTAAATGGTAATACCGAAGTAGACCCCGATGTTCAATATTTAGGAACGAATGATTCAAGTAGCTTTGTTATAAAAACCAATTCAGCCTTAGCTTTAAAGATAAATGGAGACGGAAATCTAGGTGTAGGTGCAGAACCCACTACAGCTAAACTAAGTGTTAATGGCGATGTATTAGGAAATGCAGGATTAAAGTTGCCATTTTTGAATATTTACAACGATACAGCTTCTTCTTCTTTGCAAAATTTTCGACTAATAGCTATTGACGAGAATGGGAATATTGCGAAGCTTGGAAATAACTTCCCAGTTCAAGGTTTATTGCCTCAAGAGCAACGTTGCAAACTGACTCAACAAAATGAATATATCGCCCAATGGGCTTATGTTTTAGGCTCGCCCTCTTTAGCAACAATAGGAACTGATGACTGCAGACCTTTTGTAGGTATAGGCACAATTTCACCCCAAACTAGACTGGATGTTAATGGAAATTCATTTATCAGAGGCGGATTACAAGTTCGAGGAGAATATAACCTCCAAGTTTTAGACAACTTTCCAGTGTATTTAAATGCTGCAACAAAGATAGAATCATACGGCAGTAATAGTCTTTTTGTCAGTAACATTCAAACAAATGATTTTGGGCATGCTGCGGTAATTGAAGTAAATAGAGCAGCAACAAAAGCATTTTCGATTAATGAAACGTCCAATAATACTAGTGAAACTTTTGTTGTGTATGGAGATGGGACTACAATAATTGGAGGATCTAGCAACAGCACTATAGTTCCCTCAAATGAAACAAAACTTGCAGTTTATGGATTAATTTCGGCGAATGAGGTTCTAGTCAAGGTAGATGACTTTCCAGATTATGTATTTGAAGATGACTATTGTCTCGAGGACATTGAATCTGTTGCTGAATATATCGAAGTAAATAAACATTTACCAGGAGTCAAATCAAGAACTGAAGTTTTGAATCAAGGTGGAGTAGAACTTGGCGATATGCAAATAGCGGCAATGGAAAAAATTGAAGAATTGTATTTATATGTTATTCAGCTTAACGAAAGAATAAAGGCTTTGGAAAGAGAGAATGAGGCACTAAAGCACATTCAAAAATAAGTTTTACAGTGCTCTAATTTAGAGTATTCATCATAAATGTTATACAAATGAAAAACTTCTATTTCCAATTCATTTCGTTGGTATTCTTTTCTGTTTTCTCGGTGCATGAAGGTCTTTCTCAAACCAATAATTGCGAGGAGATCGTTTTTTCTTATGACCCACTTGGAAACAGAATTAGAAGAGAATTAGTTGTTGTTCCCTGTGATGATGGTCCAGTAGATAATGAAGGTGGTAGTCAAGCTCGACTTGCTCAGCAAGATACTACTGAGAATAACAGCGGAGATGAAAAGGCTTCAATTATAGCTTTCCCGAATCCAACTGCTGACCAATTATTTATTCAATCAAACGATCGCCAAACAATTACGAAGTGCATGTTATTCGATTTACAAGGGAAAATGATTTTGGAGACCAATCCAAACTCCAATAATGCGATGATTTCAATGTCAAACTTGGCCTCTGGTAATTATATTCTAACGGTGAATAGTCATTCCGTGAAAAAGAACTTTAAAATAACAAAAAGATAATTAGAATCATGAAAAATAAATTACATGGTTTATTGCTGCTAAGTTTTGTCTTAATCCAATTTAAAGGATTATCTCAGGGAGGGGGGGCATTTTCGAATGTGTTGACGGAAAATAGCGTATTCACTGGTTCTACCATAGATCACAAAGCTTGTCAGGAAATTCGACTACTACCTGGCTATAGGTATCAAGCTACAGGCAATAATCGAATGAATGCTGCTGTTGATCCCTATTTAACTTGCGCTATCGACTACACAAATACATCGTTAAATTCAGACAACCTTCCACCTTTAAACACTGGATTAATTGTAGGAACAACCGCCGGACAATTTGATGTGAGTCACAGTGGTGCTGCTACTTATCAAATACCCATCTTTTTGCCTCCTGGAACAAATGGGCTGCAGCCAAATATAAATCTATACTACAATAGTCAATCTGGCGATGGATTATTAGGGTACGGATGGTCAATAAGCGGTCTTTCAGCTATTTGTAGAAGTGGGAAATCTCTTTATTATGACAACTCTGCTAAAGGAATCACTTTAACTAATGATGATAATTTCACTTTAGACGGACAAATGTTATTTCCATTTTCAGGCTCAAATGGCAATAACAATACAAAGTATGCAACTGAAATAGAATCCTACTCTGAAATAACTTCGTTAGGAACAGCTGGATATGGTCCTTCTTACTTTGTCTTAGAAACTAAAGATGGTATTTTAATGGAGTTTGGTAACACCCAAAATTCAAAAATTGAATCACATGACAATGCTACTATTATTACTTGGTTATTAAACAAAGTAACTGACCCTTTTGGGAACTATTACACCATTAGGTACATAGAACTAAACGATGGTGAAGGTATTCAATTTTATCCCGATATCATTGAATATACTGGAAATCTAAACGCATCATTAACACCTTACAACAAGATAAAGTTTGTGTATGGTGAGAAAAATGATGTTTCTCGTGTTTTTGTGGGCGGAACAGCCATACTCAATAAAAGATTGCTTACAGCAATAGAAGTATATGCTGAACAAGTTAAAGCACGCGAATATGTATTTGAATATTCTTTCGAGAAAGGCTCCATTCTGACAGAAGTTTCTGAAATTGGAATAAACAACGAAACACTTA
>CANHIS010000070.1 GCA_947460255.1 Bacteroidota bacterium | reverse complement strand
CATTTAAGTCTTTTTCATGGGCTGAATTACCTCCCACTGAAAATACAGAAAAGGTGAGTTCATTTCATTTGTACCCTTTGCGAATCAAAGGGATTGATGAGCCAACTCGGGATAAAATCATGCAAGCTATTTTTGATCAGGATGTAAGTGTAAACGTCCATTTTATTCCGGTTCCAATGATGAGTTATTACAAATTAAAAGGGTACGATATAAAAAATTACCCTATTACATATTACAACTTTAGTCGAGAAATTAGCTTGCCTGTTTATGAAGATCTTCATGATGAGCTTGTTGAGCAGGTAATTGAAGCTGTTGTGAAAGCCGTAGAGTTAAATATGTGAAATTGTATTTGATGACACAGTTTTTCTTGAACAAAAAAATGAGCAATTATTTGATCGTTTAATATCGTTATTTGACCATTAAAATTAAATTTCTTTGCATTAGGCCTGAAGACATTTTCAAAAATATTTTGTTTGAAAGAGGGTTTTATATATTTGCTTGTTAAATTGAAATTCAGATTATGTTTGGTAAAATGATGGAAATGAAGCAGAAAATGGAAGAGATGAAGCAGCGTCTCGATCAAATTTCTGTTACAGGCAACACGCCTGGAAACGACGTAGTTGTGCGCATGAATGGGAATAAAAAGCTAATTGGAATCACTGTTTCAACGGCATTGGCCGCACGTGGAGATGCAGATGAAATTGCAGAATTAATGCAATTGGCATTTGAACGTGCAATGGAACAGGCCGAATCGGTAAACGAATCTGAAATGCGCGCAGCTGCTGGGAATTTACTTCCGGGTTTGGGTGGAATGCTCTAAATCTTCCAACAATTTAGCCAATACACCTGTTTGATGTTCACGTGTAAATTGATGGGTGTAGTTTTTATCAGCTATTTGAATACCAGATTCACCTCGTAGATACTTTGCAAAGTGCATATTTAGCTGGTAAAATGCCTCTTCCGATGTGTTGGCTATACTGCCTAAATTGTAGGGTTTAAAAGTATTGTCTAGTATATCTTCATCTCCAGGGCAAATCATAACAGGTTTACCTAGTCCAAGATATTCATAGATTTTACTTGATGGAATTCCTTTTGCATCTTTGTGAGAAACCATCAGCAAAAGATGTGCTTTCGCCTGTATTTCTAGCACTTCATTTCGTGATATTCGAGGAGTCATGATGAGCATATCTTCATAACCCTTCATGTGGTTTTTAACCCGCGCTGCTACTTCTACCAAAAACAAAATCCCCGGAAATCGAAGTTTTATTCTACTTCTGTGCTCAGGAAAAGTATCTGCCAATTTTTTAAATCCATCTAGAAATACCTCTATCATTTGAGATTGATACAACATCCCATTGTATACAATCGTAAATTCATCATAAAAGGGTAAGTTTTGATAATTGATGAAATCCTCCGGGAAAAAGCCATTTAATAGTACCTGTCCATCAACACCATTAAAATCGGCTATTTTTTTAGTGTAAACTGGAGATATACTTGTAATGCAGTGAGTTGTTGAGATATACTTATTTTCACTTTTAACTTCTAATTTTTTTAATAAGCCATCCAACGGACCTCGAGAATAATTTACAGTTGACGTATTCCAATCGTCACGATAATCAGCAATCCAGTTAACATTGTGTTTTTTATGCAGTAAGTAACCGAAACGGAAAATTTCAAATGGATTTCCAGTTACAACCATCGATTTTATTTCTGGATGATTGCTTAAATATTGGTCTGCAAAATGGTATATATTTGAGAATGGAATTAGTGAAGTGAAATAGTGGTGACCGAAAAGTTCAATAAATGAAAGTGCTTTTCTAACATAATTGAGGCGATTTTTTCCGTATTTTGAATATAAGCGATCGCGTAAATTTCCTTTAAATGGCAAGTAGTATACAGCATGTGTTTCGTATTGCTCATGAATTATCTCATTGCCCGAATGATGGTGCATATCTTCTGGGCCATTAATATGATGTTCCCAGTTTCGTGTTATAAATATCGGATAGAATCCAAATTTGTTGAGATATTTTGCCCAGCCTAAACTTCTTTGTGAAGCAGTTAAATTGCATGGTGGAAAAAAATAACTTAGAACTAAAACCTTTTTTAATTCTTCCATTTTAGTTGAATAAACCGATGAAATTATTTGCGTTAGAATTTACAGAATATTCATCAACGATTTTTTTTCTTGTTTCTTTCGACATATCCAAGAGCAGTTCTCGATTTGTTAAAAGTTGTTCAATGGCGTTTTTCCAATCTTGTTGATTGCTGCAGATGAATCCATTAATTCCGTTATCTACAATTCTTGAATTCACTCCAACTGGAGACACCAGTGCCGGAATTCCTAACGACATATACTGTAAAGCCTTGAATCCACATTTCCCATTTGCCCATTTATCGTTCACCAATGGCATAATGCCAATATTAAAGCCAAGCAGATCTTCAATTTCGGTGTCTTTTTTCCATTTTACGTATTCAAGACTCTTTAACTCAAATTCTGGTTTTAAGTCTGATATCACGCGAAAAGTGAACTGGTGTTTTTTTTCAAGTTCAGCCAGAACAGGAATAATTTCAGCAATATATCGAATGGTAGAATGTGAGCCAGTCCAGCCTATTACAAACTCTACTCCCGACTGGTCTTTCGTTTTATTGTGGTAATGATCGGTATCGATGGTAGTTGGATTGTAAACTACGTTGGTGTTGAATTGTAATGCATAATTGCAGAGAAATTCGTTGCCACATGAAACTTTGTATGCATATCGACAAATTTTATGAACGTTTCCATAGCCTTTCAAAAACGAAAAAAAACTATTTGCCTCTGAATAATTGGGTATCCAAATAGCATCGTCGAAGTCGTACACAATTTTTTTCTTAAGCCAACGTGCAGAGATGTATTCAAAAAAGGATGGTCCAACTGGAGTTGCTTCTCGATGTATGAATATAAAGTCGTATTTCTTTAAACTAAAAAGTAAGCCAATCCTTTTCATTAAACCACTTAGAATCCCAAATGCCTTTTTGGGGAATCTTCCAGGTAAGTATAGGATATCCCAAATATCTCGACTTAAGAATGGCTTCACTGTATATTGGATTCCATTTTTTTCGAGCAATTTATAATATTGCTCGAACCTGAATCGCTGACTAGGCGCTTTGTCTGTTGGGTATGGTACAATGAAGAGAATGTGCATTCTAGTTGCGAAACTAAGAAAATCATGCAAAGAGGATGCTCTATCCTTTAGAAAACTTAAAACAAAATTTCAATACCGACTGAAGAATCGTTGGGTTTGATTTCCAATTTAGAAAATGTTAACCTCTCTCTCCAATGTAACTCCGAATTTGGTTTGTACATCAAGAAGGATGTCTTCCGATAATTGCCAGATTTCTTGTCCTGTAGCTTCACCATAATTCACCAATACAAGAGCTTGTTTTGTGTGAACACCTGCATCATTGCGTCGATAACCTTTCCATCCTGCTTTCTCAATCAACCAACCAGCTGCCAATTTTACTGCGGAATCACCAGCTGGATAATGCACCAATTCAGGAAATTTTTCTTGTAAACTATCAGCCATCGAGGAAGAAACAACAGGATTCTTGAAAAAACTTCCTGCGTTACCTAATTCAGTTGGATCGGGTAGTTTCGAGCTCCTGATTGAGATAATTGCGTTACTAATATCTTGGATGCTAGGGTTTTGAATGTTTGATTTTTCTAGCTCTTTCTGAATGTCACCATAAGCAGTCTTAATCTTGTGGTCTATTTTCGATAGCTTGAATGAAACGGAAACAATAATGTATTGGTCTTTCAATTTTCGCTTGAAAATACTCTCTCGGTAGCCGAATGCACAACCTGTTTGATCGAATGTAACCAGTTCACCATCTGTTAAACGAATGGCTTGTAAACTATGAAACACATCTTTAACTTCAACTCCGTAAGCGCCAATGTTTTGCATCGGACTAGCGCCAACTTTGCCAGGGATTAATGAAAGATTCTCCAAGCCTCCCCAATTGTTTCTAATACAATGCATTACCAAGTTATGCCAGCCTTCTCCCGCTCCAGATCGAACGATCACATGTTCGTTTGTTTCATCCAGTACTTCAATTCCTTTGATTTCATTTTTCCAAATCCAGCCTTGGGGATCTTTTGTGAAAAGTATGTTTGAACCTCCGCCCAAAATGAGGGTAGGAGAGTTGGTCGTTTTTTCCATCAATGCTGGAATTTCTTCAGCAGATTGAAATACTGCTAAGTTCCCTGTTGCATTGATTCCAAATGTATTGTGTGATTTAAGGCTTGAAGCCAGTTGGATATTCATATCTGCTAAGCTATAAAGAAGCCTTTGCTGAATTGTTGCACTGCTACTTAATTTTCAACAGTTTCAGTTAACACTTTTATTGGCATCATCTGCCATTTTATCTAATGAGTTCAGTGGTTTTTTTCTGATCAATATACTTAACACAATACTCAAGGTCATGCATACAGCTAAAGCAAAAACAAATGCTGATAGAATGTATGAGAAGGTTTCAAAGCTCTTTTTGATTGCGTCTTCTCGTAGCAGTAAAGTGTTTACATCAATTTGAGAATCTCGGATAATTTTTAACGCATTTTCTTGTTTGAATAGCAAATATGTTGGATTAACAGCGCTAACATACAACCATACAAACAAAGGGCTAGTAATTGATACTGTGGCTGTAATAATCGAACTTGTACGTAAACTTTCTATGAAACTTATTGAACCTCTTTGTATTTTATCTCTTTTGTATTTCAAGGTGAAATAAATACCAGATAAAGGAATCAGGATAATCAACCATGAAAATAAATCTTGCAAATCGATGTATTGGCTGTGCAAGCCTAAGACGTTTTCTAGCAATAGCCAAAGAAAGCAGCCAAAAGCAATCAATATTCCGTTTCTAACTTCTAATGATATTTGCATAATCGTGTGGGGTTAAAGGTATGAAGGTTTACTCTAAATCGATACAAATGAAAGGTTGGTTTGAATTTCTCTTTTGAATATGATCTTTTTTACGATGCTTAAAGTATTGATAAAGAAGGCTATAGATCAATGTGGTTTTGTGTTTAATTTCTTCCCAACTCCACTTATCTTCGTTGCATGCGTGTGATAGTAATTGTAAGTAACGATTTATGCACCGATCAAAGGGTGCAAAAAGTATGTAAAAGTCTCATCGATCGAAACCACGAAGTTACTTTAGTTGGCAGAATGCTAACCAACAGCTTGCCTTTAGATTTACCTTATAAAACCAAGAGATTTAATCTAATATACTCAAGTGGCCCACTTTTTTATATCGCATTAAACATTCGACTTTTGTGGTTTTTGTTATTCACTCCATGCGATGCTATTCATTCGAATGACCTTGATACGTTGCTTCCTGCTTGGATTGTAGCTGGATTAAGGAGGAAAATGCTTGTTTATGATACACATGAATATTTTACGGGAGTTCCAGAGCTGCAAACGCGCCCATTTGTTCGCAAAATTTGGGAGTTTATTGAAAGGTTAATTTTTCCGCGTCTAAAGCGGATCATCACAGTAAATGACTCCATTGCATCTTTATATCGAAAGCGCTACAACATAGATAACATTCAAGTGATGCGCAATATTCCAAGTGCACATGTAGAAATAGTTTCCAATCCTTCATTTATATCGATTTTCCCTCCGGGGAAGTTTAGAATCATTCTGCAAGGAAACGGCATCAACGTTGACCGTGGAGCAGAAGAGGCCGTAGAAATGATGAAATATTTAACCGATTCAGTACTCGTCATCGCTGGAAATGGTGATGTGATTGAAACACTCAAGAAATCTGTAGATCATAACAAGTTAAATGATCGAGTGATATTTATGCCTAGAATGCCTTATAATGAGTTGCTTGGCTTGACACAAATTTGCGATTTAGGATTGACGCTTGACAAGGACACCAATATTAATTACCGATTCAGTTTACCAAATAAATTGTTTGATTATTTGCGAGCAGGAATTCCAGTTTTGGCATCAGATCTTATTGAAGTTCGCAAAATAGTTACCACATTTCAAACTGGTTGGATTGTTGAAAAGGTTGATCCGATGATTATAGCAAAAAGTGTAAGAGAAATTATTAATAATTCAGAAACTTATCTTTCTTTAAGATCTAAATTATCTGAAAGTTCTCAAAAACTATCATGGGAACAGGAGTCAAAAGTTTTAGATAAATGGTATTAGACTCTATTTTGCCAAGTCTTTAATTTTCAAGAAATTAATATTGTATTTATGTTTATTTTATCTATTCATACTTTAGTATTGGTGATGGATTTATTTTTGCTATTTCTGAAATTTTTTATTGCAGATTTATTCGGAATTATTTCAGTTTATTTTGGAATCTTTTACGCAATCAAATCTTGATTCAATATCCTTAATTTGACTTGCTTTTTGTATATTCTCTTGTTCTATCTTAGGTGTTTTTTAACGCATCTATATCAGTAATCTTAGGTTATTGTGTGAATAATGTAAATCAAAATTTAATTTATGTAATCCTTATTGGTTACTTAATAATCACCTTTGCTTCATCAATAATTTCTTCATAGAACGAATTTTTTGGCGGAACAATTTTTCTGTCTTGTCACCTTAAACACAAGTCTTTATTTGTTTTTAATACTAACATATGTTGCGACAATAAAATGAATAAAAATGCTTATTTAACTGGGATAAATTTTACTATTTACTAGCCATTTAAGCTTCAACACGTTTATCATTTTTCGAAAAAAAAATAGTTCGAACAATAATCTAACTTAATATCTATCTCACATGTCTAAAGAAAAACAAGGATCTAAGAAATCAGATAAGACTGCCGCTGCAAAAACTCCGAAAGAAAAAAAGGCTCAGAAGGCGCTCAAGAAAATCAATAAAAGCCACGAGGAATAAATGTAAAGTTATGTTAGAGGTGAAAAAATTAGGAATTATTCTACGCAAGACGCTAAATAGCTTTGAAGTTGATGGAGTACTAAATCCTGCGATAATAAAGGTTAACGACAAAATACATATGTTTTACCGTGCCGTTGCTCGGGACAATTATTCTACCATTGGCTCATGCATCTTATCAGGCCCAATGGTTGTTGAGAGTCGAAGCGATATGCCTATATTGGTGCCACAAGCTGATTATGAATACCAGGGTCTAGAAGATCCTCGAATAGTTGCAATTGATGGTTTATATTATTTGTCTTACACAGCGTATAACGGAGTAAATGCACTTGGTGCCTTAGCTACATCTACCGATTTAATTCATTGGGAGAAAAAAGGTATAATTGTTCCTAAAATTACGTATGATGAATTTAAGCATTTCACCGAAACTTCTATTAAAATTCGTGAGAAATATCAAAGATTTAATGCGCATCAAATAAGTCATCAACAGCACGATCGCACTGAATTTATTTGGGATAAGAATTTGATCTTTTTTCCTCGTAGAATTAATGGTAAAATTTGTTTTCTTCATCGTATTAAGCCCGACATTCAGATTGTTGTGTCAATTGATTCATTAGCAGATTTAACCACTGAATTCTGGCAGAATTATTTTTTTAATTTTGATAAATATGTTGTTTTAACTTCAAGATTCTCGCATGAAGTTAGCTACATAGGAAGCGGTTGTCCGCCTATTGAAACTGAAGATGGGTGGCTATTGATATACCATGGAGTACATGACACTGTTAATGGTTATGTTTATTCTGCTTGTGCTGCTTTGTTAGATTTAGATGCGCCTCAACGAGAAATTTCAAGGTTACCTTATCCATTGTTTTTTCCGGAAAAAGAATGGGAATTAAAAGGTGAAGTAAACAATGTATGTTTTCCAACAGGAGCATATGTAGACAATGACACTTTATACATTTATTACGGAGCTGCAGATGAAAGAATTGCAGTAGCATCATTAATTATAAAAGATCTTTTAGCCGAATTGGCATTAAATAAAGTAAATTAAACTGCTATGTTAAACGATGGTATTTCATTGGTAGCTGCTACCGATTTAAAAATCAGTACAATTACCTCGAATAAATTTTCTATTTATCGGTTGAAGTCAAAGTATTACGTAAATCGACTTCCTGAGATTGTTTTTGTTACTTCATTTCCACCGAGAGAATGCGGTATCGCTACATTTTCGCAAGATCTTATTTATGCACTAAACAATAAATTTGATAAATCTTTCAACAGTTCCGTATGTGCTCTTGAATCCAATACAGAATTACACAAATATGAAGAAGAACCGCGTTTTGTATTAAACACCGATAATCCAGACGCATTTCTTGAAACAGCTTTGTTGATAAATGACGATGAGAAGATTGAGATTGTTGTAATCCAACACGAATTTGGTTTTTATGCTGGCAAGGAAGATCAATTCAGAGTTTTTTGCGACAATATCTTGCAGCCGATAGTATTTGTTTTTCACACTGTATTGCCTAACCCAAACACTGAGTTGAAACTAAAGATGCAAGAAATGTCTTCTGCAGCTTCCTCAATTGTGGTAATGACCAATGATGCTGCACAAATACTCACAAGTGATTATAATTTACCCTCACACAAGATTTCAATTATCCCTCATGGAACCCATTTAGTTGCAGCAGTTGACAAGAATAATCTAAAGAAGAGATACGGTTTGTATGGCCATCAAGTATTTTCAACTTTTGGCTTATTGGGCGCCAGCAAAAGCATAGAAACAACATTAATTGCGCTTCCCGAAATTATTAAACATTATCCTGACGTAATATTTTTAATTCTTGGTAAAACGCATCCAACTGTATTAAAGAACGATGGCGAGGTTTATAGGAATTTCTTGGAATCTACTGTGATTCGATTACAAATTCAAGATCATGTGAGATTTGTTAATGAATATCTTCCCTTGCCAATCCTTCTTGAATATCTGCAATTAACAGATATTTATCTTTTTACTTCTAAAGATCCCAATCAAGCAGTTAGTGGCACATTCTCCTATGCGATTAGTAGCGGATGTCCAGTAATTTCAACACCAATACCGCATGCCAAGGAAGTTTTTCAAAATGGTGGAGGCGTTATTATTGATTTTATGAATAGCCAGCAATTGGCTGATGAGGCAATCGGCTTATTAGACAATGAAGTGCTGCGCAACGAAATTTCTTTGAATAGTTTTCACAAAATGGCCTCCACTGTTTGGCAAAATTCAGCTGTTTTGTATGGATTGTTATTTCAGAAATTGTCATTTGGAAAAATCAAATTGAATTTTCAAGTTCCTCCAATTTCCTTAAAGCATGTTCAAAACATGACTACAGAGTTTGGAATGATTCAATTTGCTAAACTCTCTATTCCTGATCTTAATTCGGGATACACACTCGACGATAACTCAAGAGCCTTGATCGCCGTTTCACAGCATTATGAATTATTTCGAAATTCGGAAGATTTGAAGTTAATTGAAATTTATCTCTATTTTATTAGTAAATGTTTACAAACGAGTGGGGTTTTTCTTAACTATGTTACATCAGAATTTGAATTTTCAGAACAAAATTTTGCTGAGAATTTGGAGGATAGCAATGGACGAGCTATTTGGGCTTTAGGTTATGTTTATTCTCTTAAGACCAGCATTCCAACTTCCTTATTCGACAAAACAAACAATTTGATTCTAGCTGCAATGCCAACTCTTTTGAAGATTCATTCTACAAGAGCTATGGCATTTATTATCAAAGGCCTTCAATATCATCAAAGTTTGGAAAGTCAGCAAATTATTGAAGCCTTGGCATCAAGAATGGCTCAGATGTACAAGCATGAAAAAAATAATCAATGGTATTGGTTTGAAAAGTATTTAACCTATGCAAATGGGTTACTTCCAGAAGCAATGCTTTGTGCTTATATCCGCACCAATAATGAAGAATATCGGGTAATTGCAATCGAAAGCTTCGATTTTTTATTGTCTATTATTTTTGTAGATGATCAAATTAAAGTGGTGTCTAATAAGGGCTGGCTTATGAAAGACACAATCAATAATACTCAAATTGGTGGTGAACAACCCATCGATGTAGCTTACACAATTCTGGCCTTGGAAGAGTTTTACAGCGTTTTCAAAAAGGATTATTATAAAATCAATGCATCAATAGCCTTTGATTGGTTTTTAGGAGCCAATCACTTGAATCAAATAATTTACAATCCCAAAACTGGAGGTTGCTTTGATGGCTTGGAAGAAAATCAAGTGAATTTAAATCAAGGTGCAGAATCAACATTAAGCTTCCTTTTAGCCCGATTGGCAATTGCCCGTATGGCTGTTGATTGATACCTGTGACTTTAATCTTCCTTGAAACAATACTTATTAAAGAATATTTTCATCATCAAATCATATTTATTTCTTCATGATTTATTTTATTTTACTTTCATTCAGTATTTTATTTGGTAGTTTCTCTCTGTTTAGATTCTATCAGTTCCGTAAGAAAAGCAAACTTGAAAAACGACGAAGAGTTTGGGAAGAAAGACGATTGACTTATCTTCGCAGGGGTTCTTCATATAACTTTTAACCTCATAAACGACTATTTTATTCTTTTCATAATTCTTAATTTTAGTCCGTATAAACTATTTTCCATTAAATTTTATTCATCATAATTCTATAACTGCTTTTATCAATCAATGACAAATGAAATTATTTTCATTTAAATGGAAGAGTATTTTTTAAAACTAGATTTTTCGTTATCCTTTATTTTAAATTAATTATTTTCTAATTTCTGCCTTTTAGATGTATACAATGTTAAATTTATTGTGAATGTTTCTTTTCAATATTGTATTGAAACAATGGTAGAGTCTAAAATAATAATTTGGATAATTTTCCATCGATTTTTAACAATTACGAATAAAAGGAAATCGGTCGTTTAATTGAGATGATATCTTCAATCTAGGCGACCGATTTAATTTCTTTATCGCCTAAATATTGCTGAATTTTAGTTTAAGCAGATTTTCTATTTTAGTTTAATTTCATTTTTTGTTTGCTAATTTCTTATTGCCTGATTTCCCTTTTTTTCTTTTGGGTTTGAGTACAATTACACTCAGCGGTGGCAAAGTTAATGAGACAGAAAAATTTCTTCCATTTCTTTCAATTGCTTTGGTTTCGTAGTTTCGTGTTTTTGCATAATCGCTGCCATAATATAGTTTGTCGTCACTATTGAATACTACTTCATATTCAACATCTTCAGGCATTCCGAGTCGATAGTTTTCTTGTGGTATTGGAGTTAAATTAGCTACTACAGCTACGTAATCATCAGGATTTAAAGCTTTACGCAAATAAGAGATAACGCAGTTTTTGTGATCACTTAAATCAATCCATTCAAAACCTTGTGCATTAAAATCTAACTCATACAATGCTTTTTCTTGTTTGTACAAGTTATTTAAGCCTTTAATTAACTCTTGAATCCCTTTGTGAGGTGCGTTTTCAAGTAAATGCCAATCTAAGGAGCTTTTGTAATTCCATTCTGCATATTGGCCAATTTCTGCTCCCATAAACAGTAGTTTTGTTCCTGGGTGAGTGAACATACAAGTAAACAGAGAACGTAAATTTGCGAATCTCTGCCACTCATCACCAGGCATTCTCTGCAACAATGAACCTTTCCCGTGCACAACCTCATCGTGTGATAATGGCAACATGAAGTTCTCTGTAAATGCATAATACAGAGAAAATGTAATATCGTTTTGATGATGTTCTCGATAAATTGGGTCTGTTCCGAAATACCTTAATGTATCGTGCATCCAGCCCATCATCCACTTCATTCCAAAACCTAATCCACCTAAATATACTGGCCTTGAAACCATAGGCCATGAGGTAGACTCTTCAGCAATCATTTGAATTTCTGGAAAATGAGTATACATGGTTTCGTTTAACTCTTTCATAAACGAAATTGCCTCCAAATTCTCATTTCCGCCATAGACATTCGGCTCCCATTCGCCTTCTTTTCGTGAATAATCTAAATATAACATAGAAGCGACAGCATCAACACGAAGTCCATCGACATGGTAATATTCGGCCCAAAACATTGCTGAGCTAATTAAAAACGATCGTACTTCATATCTGCCGTAATTAAATATTAAGGATTTCCAATCTGGATGATAACCTTTTCTTGGATCTTCATGCTCATATAGTCTTGTTCCATCGAAATTTGCCAATGCGAATGTGTCTTCTGGAAAATGTGATGGTACATAATCCATAATTACACCAATTCCATTTTCATGAAATGTATCAATTAAATACATTAAGTCTTGCGGTGTCCCAAAACGTGAGGTTGGCGCGAAGTATCCCGTTGTTTGATAGCCCCAAGAACCAGCATACGGATGTTCAGTTAATGGCATAAATTCAACATGTGTGAATCCCATCTTCTTGACGTATGGCACCAATTGCTCCGCCATGTCACGATAGCTGATATATGCATCTTCCGCATCTCCTGATTTCCTCCAAGATCCTGCATGCAATTCATATACAGACCATGGCTGCTGGAGTGCTCCACGATTTTTTCGTGAGGTCCAATTTTTATCTCTCCAGCAAAATTTTAAATCCCAAACAATTGATGCTCTTTTTGGAGGCACTTCACTGTAAAACGCAAATGGGTCAAATTTCTCAATAATGAATCCAGTTTGCGCATTTCGTATCATATACTTATACAAGCTACCATGGTTAACACCAGGTACAAATAATTCCCATATTCCCGAACCATCTAACCTTGGATCCATTTTTCCATGTTCTGGATTCCACCCGTTAAAATCTCCAATTACGCTTACTGCTGCTCCATTTGGCGCCCATACTGCAAAGTAAGTTCCTTCAACACCGTTGTTATCTACCAAATGAGCACCTAGTTTATCATACAATTTAAAATGCTTTCCTTGTTTGAATAAATAAATATCCATATCAGAAAACAGACTGAAATGCTTTGTTATTGGTAGCATTTCTTTGTTGTTTCCCTCCGGGGAAGAGGTGAGTTTGGGTTTCTCAACTTTTGTTTTTATAACAGTTTTTACGCTTGGTTCGGCTATTTTTTTTGCCGTATTTCTGGTGGATGTTTTCTTGTCGGTCATAGTAAATTTCTAAAATGGATTAAGCATCTAAATAATGTCGCACGAATTTAACAAGACTTTGCAGCGGTATAACTGTCCATTCGGGGCGATTATTTATTTCATAACCCAACTCGTAGATGGCTTTCTTAAATGAATATACTTGCAGTAAATCATTTATTTTTTCTTCATTTGGAAGGATATTACTTCCGGCAGTATACTTGATGTATTCTCCCAAATAATATCGACTAACATAATGGTACCAAACATCTGCAACAACCATTAATTTTTCTGCTAGTAATGGTTGAGACGCGTACTCTGTGAATATCACCGAATATGCAGCATATCTAAATGATCGCATCATTCCAGCAACATCTTTCAAAGGAGGATATTTCAATCTTCTTTCAAAATGCAATTTATCTGGTTCTCCTTCAAAATCCAGAATGTAAAAATCTGAATTTGTCATCAAAACCTGGCCAAGATGATAATCTCCATGAATTCGTATTCTTTCTCCTTTCATTTCTCGCGAGAGCACTGTTGCAAAGAATTTTTTCACTCTGTCTTTCCGAGAAATCATGTCGATTGCATCATCTCTTAATTTACCTCCGATCTTCTCCAAGTTTGTTTCCAACATTGAGAATCGGGTATCAATCAGATGATTTATATTTTGAAGTAATTGTTTCTGAAATACTTCATCGATTGGTTCCGGTTCAAAATCTGCATTTCCAGAATTTGTTCCTAAAGCTAAATGCATTTCCGCAGTTCTTCGTCCTAAGAGTGTGGCTTTTTGATAAATTTCTTCACCCATAATTTGCCGCAATTCTGTTGGTGTCTGCTCAAAGTTTAAAGCAAGGGTATGTGGCTTTATTGGTAATGGTTTGGTATGGTAATCTAATTCAATTACACGTTCTAAAAAGATTTTAAATTCATTGGTAAAATATTTCCAAGCATCGCCTTGGTTAATAACTTGTTCTTGCAGCATCATCACCAACATTGGCTTCTTTTCTGGATGTTGCAAAGAAATACTACCAGCTAGTTTCGGTAATTGATGGAAATTGTTTTGCTCTGTTAAATATCCAACAATTTCGTAGTCTGGATTTGTAATGTATTCAACCTTTCTAAATAATTTCAAGAAATATTTGTTACCGTATAATATTGCGGAATTACTTTGATCGGAATTTAAAACCTTTGAAATTCCAAATTCAGCTGCAGTATCCTTTAAAGCTGAATTACTTTGAGCCATCAATGGATAATGATTACCTTTAATTTCTGCTGATCGGTAAATTAAATTTGGTAATGCATTTCGGAAATCCTCATCATGTATGGCATCGATAATGTAACCTGAATTTACAGGATTTTCTATTCTGCACAATACAGCTTGCGACGGGGCTTGAAAATGTTTTTCGTTTACAAATGCTAACGGTAATGTATATATTTCGGTTGGACCATCCGGATATCGAACTTTTAACAAAAGAAAATGCACATAATTGCTTGCAGTTTGAATTGGAATATTTTGATAGATTTTTACTGCACTAACTACTCGAGATTTTCCTCCAAACCACCGGCATTTTTGCAAATATGATGGAAGAATCTGATTCTCTAGTTGATGACAATATCGATCATCATTAAATAAATCGTTCCATTCAATATTTAAAGTTGGCTGGATTGTATTTTTTATTTTTGATTCACCCATGGCTCATTTATTTAATGATGTGGATTTATTGTTACTTGAAAAATATGACAAGGCAGCAATTGTGGATCGAGTTCTACATAATTCCATTGCTTGTTCCAACGATAATTTGAATGATCCATTAAATCCGTCAATCCGATTAACTCTCCTTCCTTCACACTCATTTTTTGCAAGGGTAACTTTATCCAACCACTCTGTTTATTAGACGGATCAAGATTAATTACAACCAAAATTTTATTGCTGCCATCTTCTGTTGCTTTGTAGAACGCCAGAATCATTGGATTATCCGTTTCACAGAACTTTAAGTTGAAGGTAGTGTGAAATGCTTCATTTTGCTTCCGAATGTGGTTGATTTTTCCAATTAAATAATGCATCGGCGATTCCAAGCGCCAATCCCAATGTCTCACTTCGTATTTTTCAGAATCGAAATATTCCTCTTTCCCAGGAACCGGCTGATTAACACAATACTCATAAACTGGCCCATAGATGCCATAATTAGACGAAAGTGTTGCAGCCAGCACATAACGCATAGCAGCATGGTTAATACCTGTGTTTTGAAGATATTCCGGCAGTATGTCGGGCGTGTTGGGCCAAAAATTTGCCCTGAAATATTCCCGAAGTTCGGTTTCAGTAAGTTGTGTTAAGTATTCGGTTATTTCGGCTTTGTTTTTTCTCCAAGTAAAATAGCTGTACGATTGATGGAAGCCTATTTTAGCTAATCTAGCCATGATTTTTGGTCTTGTAAATGCTTCGCTGAGAAACAAAACTTCTGGGTGATCTCTGCGCATTTCAGCCATTACCCATTCCCAAAACACAAATGGTTTTGTATGCGGATTATCAACTCTGAAAATTTTAATTCCTTTATCAATCCAAAATTCTATAACACCTTTTAATGCTTTCCAAAGGTTTTCCCAATCGTCGGTTTCGAAATAAATTGGAAGCACATCTTGGTATTTTTTTGGAGGATTTTCGGCATATTGAACCGTTCCGTCTGGTCTCCACTTGAACCAAGATGGATGCTCTTTTACCCAAGGATGGTCGGGGGAACATTGATACGCCAAATCCATCGCAATCTCGATTCCTTGCGATTTCGCGTGATTAATCAAATGTTCAAATTCTTCTAAGGTGCCTAATACAGGATTTATGGCTGTGTGTCCGCCTTCTACGGCGCCAATCGCCCATGGAGATCCAGGTTCGTTCGGCATAGCTGTGGTAGAATTGTTTTTCCCTTTTCTATGAGCGACACCCACAGGATGAACCGGAGGGAAATAAACTGTATCGAAACCCAATTGTGCCAAACGGTTAATGATTGGCTCGCAATCTTTGAAGGTTCCTGGTCGATTAGGATCGGGCGATGCCGACCGTGGAAAGAATTCATACCAAGCGCTAAATGATGCCTTTAAACGGTCAACTTGAACAAAATAACTTGCAGATATCGTAGAGAAATGGCGCAGAGGATAACTTTCTATAACATTGCGCATTCGTTCGCTGGATGCCGCTTCAACAGCCAACTGATAATCGCTAGATTCAAGTTTTGAAAGTAAATCGGCAATTGTACTTTTTTCACTTCCTTTATTTGTAGACATCATTTCTTTGAGAAATTCAGCACCAATCTTGATGTCTAATCCAAGTTCATCACCAGCAGCTAATTTCTTTTGAAAGCCTTTGAACCATGTCAGTGCATGATCAACCCAACCAGTAACGGCATACTCAAATTCACCTTCTGCATCCACCCTGAAATGACCTTCCCAAACATCATTTTCGATGTGATTTAATGGGCTTTCTAACCATTTCTTGCTTCCGGTTTTGCGGTACATCAAACGAGCAGAAATTTCATCATGCCCGTCTGCTATCATGTCTGCAGTTACATATACTGCTTCTCCAGCGATTCTTTTAATCGGAAATTTTCCTCC
Organism: Bacteroidota bacterium; assembly: GCA_947460255.1. GTDB lineage: Bacteria > Bacteroidota > Bacteroidia > M30B66 > M30B66 > CAMCXT01. The sequence goes on along the minus strand of CANHIS010000070.1, from coordinate 2,020 downwards.
TTCCACTTGTGGAAGAATATTTTCAATCACTACTCTGGCGCGAGGTTCGTATTTTTTCATTCTTTATTCGATTAATACCGTGCTAAAGATTGCAATATAAGAATGTCATCAAGACACTAAGAAAAAAAGTGAAACTTATTAAGAGGCTAATTTACAGAACGTTATTAAGTTTATTGCTCCTTTGATGTATGCTTTTCAAGGGCCATGAAGGGTTTCTCACAGCTTGTTTGGATTTATTACATTTGCCATCTATGCGTTTCGAGAAATCTATTATGCCTGTTTCAGTTATTTTTTTGATTGATCTAGGCATTTGCTTCGTTTCGGTTCTGATATCCTATTTACTTCGATTCAACTTTAATATTCCTGTTGATGAGGTACAGTCACTTTATTGGGTAATCCCAGCTCTTCTAGCAATTAGAGCCCTAGCAAACTTGATTTTTCAAACACATCGAGGAATTATCCGACTAACAAATACATCGGATGTGCAACGTGTTTTTCTGTCTGTTGCATGTGGTTCTATTTTCGTAATGATCTTCAATCCAATCTTGTTTTGGGTGGCTGGAACTTACTTATTGCCATATTCAATTACTGTAATTGAAGGTGTTTTTACCATTTTCCTAATGGTGTTGATGCGCCTTGGTGTAAAGGTTTTACTCATCGAATGGTTTAGTACTGGAAAGGAGAAAAACCGTGTGGTTATTGTTGGTTCAGGTGATACTGGGATTACAGCCAAACGAGCTATTGAACGCGACGCAGGAGCAAAATATGTTGTTGTAGCTTTCATCGATGAAGAACCCGGTCGCCGCGGAAAGAAAATTCAAGGTGTGCATGTGAAGCCGAATGGGGATTTGTTCGAAATGATCAATGACCAGGAAATTCAATTGGTTATTTTAGCAAGAACTGATATGCCTGCTGATCAAAAACAGGAAATCATTGATGCCTGTTTGGTAAACAATATCAAGGTTTTTTCTGTTCCTCCTGTGAGTTCTTGGATCAATGGTGAACTCAGCTTCAAGCAGATTAAAAAAATCAATGTGAAAGATTTGCTCGAACGTTCGATCATCGACATTCACACAGAAAACATTCGGAAGGAATTAGAGGGGAAATGTGTTTTAGTTACAGGCGCTGCTGGATCGATTGGTTCCGAAATGGTGAAGCAAATTCTTCCTTTTAAACCATCAAAGCTAATTCTGCTCGACCAAGCTGAAAGTCCGTTGTATGAACTAGAACGCGAACTTCAAGACGAACTTAATTATTCAGGTTTCGAAATTGTTGTTGGGGACATTCGAAACGAAGCCCGAATGCGAAACGTTTTTCAGCATTTTCAACCTGAATATGTTTTTCATGCAGCTGCTTACAAACACGTTCCGTTGATGGAAAATAATCCCTCGGAAGCATTACTCACCAATGTAAAAGGAACGAAAGTTTTGGCAGATTTGGCTTCAGAATTTGGAGCGAAAAAATTTGTGATGGTATCTACCGATAAAGCGGTAAGGCCTACCAATGTGATGGGCGCTTCTAAACGTGTTGCAGAAATTTATGTGCAAAGCTTAGGTCAAGTAAGCAAAACCAAATTCATAACCACACGATTTGGAAATGTGTTAGGAAGCAACGGCTCTGTAATTCCAATCTTTGCGCGACAAATTGAACGCGGCGGACCAGTAACAGTAACTCATCCAGACGTAACCCGCTTTTTCATGACAATCCCAGAAGCTTGTTTGCTTGTTTTAGAAGCAGGAACTTATGGTCAAGGTGGTGAGATTTTTCTTTTCGATATGGGAAAATCTGTCAAAATAAAAGATTTGGTAGAAAAGATGATCAAGCTTTCAGGGCTAACGCTGAACAAGGATATAACGATCAAATATACAGGCTTACGACCAGGTGAAAAACTGTATGAAGAATTGCTCAACGACAAAGAAAATACAGTTGAAACGCACCACAAACGAATCATGAAAGCTTTGGTGCAAGAGTTCGATTTTAATTTGGTTGAACAAGCAATCAATGAAATGATTCCATTCTT
>CANHIS010000069.1 GCA_947460255.1 Bacteroidota bacterium | reverse complement strand
TTTCTAGTGAGTTTATGATTATAATGTGTTTTAGGATCGATATATTGGTGTGGATCCTTCAATATAGAATCGTTATCCCTTGAATTAACTGGATAGTATAAAAAATGAAAGTGATCAATAATATACAATTTGGATTCAATAATCTTTTTGATTTTTGCTAGATTTAGATTTTTGGCGTGGTTAATTAAATAGAGTTGTTTGCATAAGGACAAGTAACCATATTTTTTAAAATCAGTGAAAATATTTCCCTGAAAATTATTAATATATTCATGATTGTTAAAGAATATCATTTTACTTGGTTTAGTACAATGTTCATTAATGTAAGTGATTCGATCGGGATTGTTTTTTGGGGCGCTGTTAATCTCATTAATAATATTGTATACGTTTTTCATTTGATTCAATGACTTGATGTTTTTAAAATCAAATATTTCTTTTCCGGGCATTTCAAATGGATCAATATATTGTTCCATTCTTGTTTTTAATTTCTTAGTCTCTCCGACTATTAAAGGGCAGAAGATATCTTGTACATCAAGTCGTAATTTGACACCTACAATATAAACAGCGGGCTCGTCTTTCAATGAACTGACTCCAGTTCTGTCACCTCCAATTTTAAATTCTATTTTCATATTTTGCATTTGCAATAACGGTCCGGCGCTTGGCGGCGTTCGGGAAAGTTGTCTCAAATGTACATTTGGAAACGCAAAGATCCAAGCAACTTGATCTTTATTAGGATTTCCAATGCCCGGATGCTGCTAAGCGCCTGTTACAAGCTGTTTTACATTGATTTTTCTAATTCATTGTTTCAAAATACTGATTTAGTTCAACCAAATTAGCAAACAATATTTTTCTTGGATTAACGCCATTTTCCTCACTAATAACTCCGTTTTCTTCAAGTTGTTTTATTAATCTATTAGCCTTGTTAAAACCACATTTCATTTTTCGCTGAAGAAGTGAGGGTGAACCTAATTGATTTTGAACTACTAGTCGAGCTGCTTCAAAAAACGAGGAGTCTAGTTTATTTTTGCCTTTATTTTGGTCTTGTATATCCGTTAGTCCCCATTTATTAGCAAAAGTTGTTTCAATTTCGTTTACAGATGAAATCCATTTTTCAAAATCAGGATGTCTTTCATTTATCTCCATTATTGCGTCATATAATGGGTGATTTAATAAATTTTCTTTTTCTTCAAGCATCTTATTATGATATTCTGTGTTTAGTCTATTTAAATTTGTATCGAATTGTATTCTATTTTCTTTTTGCTCTTTAATAAATTTATCATATTCGTTTCTCCAATTTCTTTCTTTTTTTAGAAGCATATAAAAGGGAATTCCAAAAACACTAGTTAATAAGAGAAATATTATCATTGGAATTGGACCGCTTGAGAATAGAACCCCTAAAGATATTAGCACTCCTAAAAGTGTTGTCAAGCCTAAAATTACAATTGAAATAGTTCGCAAAATATTTACACGATTTCTTTTGATTTCAATTAATTCCAGAGAAGGTTTTTTGATTGAAGAGATTCTTTTTTCCTCTTTTTTAAAATCTGATATCAAATGATCTATTTTACTTAGTGCACTTTGATTAAAGTCATTTGAAGATAAATCAGCTTTATTTTTCAATGAGTTTAAGTTGTCAAGAAGTTTTTTAGTAAATGTTTTGTCTAATATTTCTTCTAAATTATCATTAGCTTCAATTATGTTCAACCTTATTTTTTCATAAAAGTTGGTAGTTACATAATATAAAATTAAATCATCATCAATTTTGGATATTAATTCTAAAGTTTCTGATAAATTAAATGATAGGGCTTTATAGAATCTCTGTATCTCTTTATTTTCCTCAGCTTTAAGTTGATTTTGTAAAATTTGCTTACTGATCTCATTACTCTCGTGTATTTCCCTCCTAAGAGCTGAAAGTTGTTGATTGTTTTCGTATTGCTGTGCTAGAATATCTTCATTAAGTCTCCTTGATTTATAAGAATTAGCAGCAACAAAAATGCTTACTCCACGGTCAAAATTTGAAAGGCCAATTTGTGTGTTACTCATGATAAAGATTTCTTAGCTTTTGGTTCGAGTTCGTTTTAAAATTGCTTGTAACTTATTAATACCCGCAACTCATCCTCGGCTATCCTATTTCACGTTGCAGGCTTAAAGCAAAAATATGTAATAACAACTATGTGTCAAAATGTTATTTTAGCGATAAAACCTACCTCCTAATAGAGCAGGAAATACTTAAGTAATTCTTAGCATTATTGAATAATGTATCAATCTCAATAAAGAATCGCAGGCACTCTCTCTATTTTAATGTATTCGTTTTAAAATTATGAGAGAGGTACTCTTGATCCATAATTCCCATAACGCAGTCTCTTAAGGATCCACTTATAATAGCAATGAAAATTCGGCTTTATCCTTCATTGGTCCAAACTCAATACTGTTAACTCCCAACAACACCCAACAACAGACGTAAGCATCCGTTAACGCCTGTTTACAGCTGTAAATAGCTGTTAACGCTTGTAAATGCTGACTACGTGAAAATTTGCTCGATTCTAAGAAGTTTCGACTACGAACGAATCTAAGGTTGAATGTTGCACAAACATGCAATGATTAACATTGGCTTTAGATTGTTGTATGAATGTACAACGTTTAAGAAAGAATAGAGTGTTTATCCTATGATTTGAAATCCATCAGATTCTGAGCGAATTTTCGTTTGCTGTCATCTTCAAACCCAGCGAAGTAGTGTTGTGTTGTTGCAATACTGCCATGGCCTAAACTCTCTTGTATGAATTCCATACTAGCACCTTTGCGAATAGAATTGGTTGCAAAGGAATGACGAGCCCAATAGGTTGATACTGGTGCTAAATTGTTTTGAGCACACAATAATGCCATGTGCTGATTCACATATCGAATGAAATTGGCGATTGATTTCTCTCTCGTCACCAAGTCCATTCCTTTTTCTAGAATAGGGAAGAGGTAATCGTCTTTTTTCGCTCTACAGTCTTTGTATTTCTCGATAATCGAAGACGAGTAGTCATTCAAGTAAACGGTAAGCTCCTTTTTGTTTCGAGTCGTATTGATTGTTTTGGCTCTGTAAAACTTTATCGTTTCGCCATCGAAATCCTTGCATCTCAACTGGAGAATATCCTTCATGTTCATCCCGCTGCATGAATAGGAGAAAAACCAAAAGTCCTTCGCTTTCTCCTGTTCAGGTGTTAATGGTTCAGCATCAAACAGCGTTTTAAGTTGATCGTTTGACATGGCCTTCTTCACCTTTTGCGAGTAGGGTATCTCATACTTACCGTCCTTTTTGCTCCCAAATGGATAATAGTCCCTCTTAACTAGTTCCTCCTTGATAACCTTATTGAACAAGGCTCGCAACGTTCTAAGGTAGATGCTCACAGTGGTATAGCTTCTTCCTTTGTGAATCACCATGTACTTTTCATATTCTTTGAGGAATCCTGGCGATATCTCCTGAAACTGGAGATCTTCAATGCTCGTCTTTCGAGAATACATTAGGAATGCTTCAAGCGATTTAATACACAGGCTATAGCACTCAGATGTTCCGTATTGTTCCGATTGAAGCAGACTTGCGATATTTAATTCGAATTGATTCTTTACGTTGGAACCAATTCCTGGCTTCATGAATAACCTTCTTTCGAAAAGCTCGAATGTGAAGAAGGCCATTCCATCGATGATTTTCTGAGCCTTACATTCGATTTCGAAAAGCAGTAATCGATTCACCTTGAATTCTTGACGCGGGCGATCGTTTGTCCAAGTGGATTGAAATTCATCTTCGGTCATGTTAAAAGCTGTTGCATACAGCTTTTGTTTTTTAGGATAGGTTTGGAATACGCGCAATTTGACAGGATAGGTTCCATCGACCTTCATTCTACGGGTATCCAAATAAATTGAGACATGTGCTTTGGTTTCCATAATTATTGAATTATATTTGTTTTTAATGCGACTTGGAAATTTGCATAAAATTTGCATTTTTCGAAGGTAAAAATAGCATTAAATTAAATATTAACGGAAAAATAAAAATAATTATGATGAAATTCTGTATCCCTTTACTGGTAACGAAATAAGATAATAAAAGACAACAAAAGACAACATTTAAATTCCTCCTACCCGATAAGTGTTACCAGCACTGCATCTTCTTCGGTTTCATGTTTCATCGACTACAACCACGACAATCTGTTTACAGGGCTTTTTGAATGGACGCAAGTAAGCACATCTGGCACAACTGGTATAGCATACATCACTATTCCAAGGGAGGCCTTGAGCGGACCAACTTTTATGCGTATTCGAAGCGCAAATGAAGGTACTTTCAACGAAGATGTTTCATCTTGCACGCAATTTTTTACAGGTGAAACCGAAGATTACATCATTAACATTGAGGAATCTGGTCGGTTTGCAAATGTTGGTAATGGTGCCGTGATGCGCGGTTGTAAAGGCGTTTTTGATGATGGAAGTGGAGCCGCTTTTCTTTACACTACAGGTGTTGAATCCAACTGGCTTATTCAACCAGATGGAGCCACATCGGTAACTTGTTCCTTTTATGATGTTGGATTATCCACTGGCGATTTTCTATACGTTTACAACGGGGTAAATGATGCAGCGCCTTCACTCGGTATTGTTACTGGTAATTCAAATCCGACATTTACAGCTTCCTCTGGCTCCATGTTTCTTCGATTGTCCACCAATAGTGGAGTGCCAAACAATGGCTTCACAGCCGATTATTCAAGCAACGGCCCATGCGACCTGCCTTGCACCAATAACCTACAATCCAACAATTGTGGAAACGAATATATTGGAAATGTGCAGGTATATACCCCAGGTTTTCTAACCTGCGACTTAAACAATTTTTCCTTTCCATGTATTGGCAATGCACATACTGTTTATCCTCCACTTTATTGCAACACAGCTTACATTATTCCGGGAGATGAGTGTGAGTTAAGTATGAGCTATTCAACCAGTGATGGTGCTGCTGTTGCCGCTTGGATCGATTTAAATCAAAACAATATTTTCGAAAATAATGAGCGTATAATTTCAAACAATTCAACAACAGGAACATCTGATCTTGCCTTGTTTACGGTTCCTTCGTCGGCGCAATTCGGAGAGATGAAATTAAGAACCCGTCTCCGCACCAATGGCACTATTTCCGCAAGCGATGCCTGTACTAGTTTTAATTCGGGTGAAACCGAGGATTACACGCTTTTTATTGTTTCTTTCAATGCAGGAACAATTTCAGCTGCACCAGTTGCTGCATTTAGCGCGAATACTATCAATATTCCTGTTGGAGGAAGTGTTAATTTCACCGATTTAAGTAGCAATTCACCTACTTCTTGGAGCTGGACATTCACAGGTGCCAATACAACCTCTTCTTCACTCCAAAATCCTACAAATATTGTTTATCCAAATGCTGGATGTTATGCCGTTTCGCTTACTGCAACAAACGCTTCGGGAAACAATACCGCCACACAAACCTGTTATATTCAAGTTGGGAATTCTTCTTCTTTGTGCAATGAATTGTTTTTCTCCGAATACCTTGAAGGTTCATCAAATAACAAAGCATTAGAAATCTACAATCCGCGCAACACAGCTATCGATTTGTCGGCCTATTCGGTTGAATTGTATGCCAACGGAACAACTACACCAACGTTCACACAAGTGCTATCAGGTACTTTAGAGCCTTATTCAGTGTATGTTTTAGCCAATTCAGGTGCTTCAGCTGAAATTCTAAGCGCTGCCGATTTAACTACCACGGTGTGCAATTTTAACGGTGATGATGCCATCCAACTGAAAAATGGAAGTACAATCCTAGATGTGATTGGCGTTGTAGGCGTTGATCCAGGCACTTTTTGGACAGTTGGAGCAGGATCAACACTCGACAATACTTTGGTGAGAAATGCCAACATTCAAGAACCGACTTCAAGTTGGGCTACTTCTCAAGGTCAATGGACTAGCTATGCGTCAAATACCATAACGCAAATTGGTCAACACCTTAGTGATTGCTCCAATGTATTGAGCCTAAATCATCAAGTTCCAACAGCTCGTTTTACTGTGTATCCAAATCCTTCAACGGGTGAATTTCAGGTTCTTGTGGATGAAGTAAATGCCGAAATTACTGTTACAGATATTGCTGGGAAACACATTTTTAGTAAGCAAATAAGTCAATCTAAAATGCCATTTTATTTAACAGAAAATGGGGTTTACTTAATTTCTGTTAGAACCGAAACGGGCACATCAACACAAAAGCTGATCGTAAATCATTAATTTGATTAATGCTTATTTGAATTAATTAGTCGAGTAAATTAGTTTATTTGATTACGGTTTTGTTTTTTGTTCATGGTTCATTTATTTCTGCAAATTGACATAGCGTGTATTTTGTTCTGAATTAATTCGTTGCTGTCGAATATTTTTCAAATGGTACTTTTAACAGAAGGTAGTTCAAGTTTGTGACTTCAAAACAATAAAAACTATTAACTTATAAAACCAACAATAAAATCCTCCAAATATTTAGAAAAAATCAAAGTAATTATAGATTGACTTGATCAAAATCACCTTATTTTTGAACGCATACCAATCATTCAATGCAGTCTAGCCTCCTTCAATATTTCACTAAAAAACCAAAGCATCTTTTTCTAACTGATGCAGTCGGAGCGCTCGTTACTGCACTTACTTGGTTAGTTTGGAAACTGCTCTTTGCTGAACAATTCAAGTTTCACAGTGATGTGTTTAGCGGTTTGATTTTTTATGCCATTGCTTTGTTTTGCGCATCGATGCAGTTTTACTTGTTTGCCAAAAAAGATTTTAGAAGATGCATCAATTTCCTCATTTTCGGTAATACCGGCTTTGTAATTGTGTTGTTGCTTTTACTTTATTTTTTTTGGAGTGAAATCAATGTTTTTCCGAAGATTTATATGTTGTTAGAAATTTTAATTGTCACTTCAATTGTTTTTCTTGAGACAAAGGTGAAAAACAGGTTAATGGAAAAGTCGCTTGACCGCGTGAATTGATCAAATTGTATTGAATTAATATTTTATTACAAATACTATGAAAGCAGCTATATACAAGCATTATGGGTCACCAGAAGTGATGCAAGTGCTAGATCTAGAAACACCTAAACCTAAACCCAACGAATTGCTCGTTCGTGTGCATGGAGCTTCGGTGAGCAGAACCGATACCGGATTTAGAAGTGCTGAATATGTGGTTTCGAGATTTTGGACTGGCTTAATTAAACCCAAATGCCAAGTATTAGGAAGCGATTTTTCGGGTGTTGTAGAAGAAATTGGCAGTGATGTAAAGCGCTTTAAAAAGGGGGACAAAATTTTCGGTTTCAACGACAAGACCTTTGGTGGATATGCTCAATTCCTCTGCATCGATGAGAATGCTGCTATGGCAAATGCGCCTTCGAACTTGGCGTTGGTTGATTGTGCCGCCATCCCAGAGGGTGCGCATTATGCGTTAAATAATATCCGTGCTGCAAAAGTCAGCGAAGGACAAAACGTTCTCGTTTATGGAGCCACTGGCGCTATTGGATCTTCAGCCGTTCAGTTGCTAAAGTATTTTGGAGCCCATGTTACAGCGGTATCGAATACCAAAAATGTTGGGTTGGTCAAGCAACTAGGCGCCGATGAAGTGATCGATTATCAAACACAAGACTTTACCCAAACGAACACAAAATTCGATTTGATTTTCGATGCTGTGGGCAAAAGCTCGATCGGACAGTGTCGAAAAATCATGAAAGAACAAAGCATCTACGTTTCCACCGAATTGGGGAAATATGGACAGAATATTTGGAGAGCACTGTTTGCCTCATTCTTAGGTAAACAGAAAGTGATTTTCCCAATGCCAGTTGCCACAACAGCCGACATTGAGTTTCTAGCGAAATTGGTTCAGGATGGGCATTTTAAACCAGTAATAGATCGGTATTATTCACTCGATCAGATAGTTGAAGCGCATCGCTTTGTGCAAAGTGCACAGAAAACTGGGAATGTTGTGTTGCAAATCATGCCCAAAGATTAGCCTCATTTAATGTTGTTTTTGGGGTTTAAACGAACAAAGATTTTGTCGAATTCATTAATCAGCTTTCGTGGCGGAATAAAATACTGAACAATGTCGTTATTCAGGCTCTTGAGATTGATAAGTTTGTTGTTTTCCAAATTAAATACTGCAAATCTTTCGTTTCGTAGAATGATCTAAAACTTTTATATTTGTCTTTCGTACCCAAAATCATCACCACACATGACGGAAGCATTTGTAAAATCTCACATTGATCAAGGCATCGCGACCATTGAGTTTTTTCATCCTGACCAAAACTCTTTACCAGGTCATATTTTAGCCCAATTGGCTGAAACCATTATACAGGTTGGTCAACTCAACGAAGTGAAAGTGATCATCCTCAAAAGTGGTGGAGATCGCACATTCTGCGCTGGTGCAAGCTTTAAAGAGCTCATCAACATCAACGATGCTGAAACAGGCCGTGTGTTTTTCTCAGGTTTCGCCAATGTTATCAATGCAATGCGCAAGTGCCCGAAGTTCATCATCGGCCGCATCCAAGGAAAAACTGTTGGTGGCGGCGTCGGATTAGCAGCATCAACCGATTACTGCATGGCGACCAAATTTGCTTCAGTGAAACTCAGCGAACTCAATGTCGGAATCGGACCATTCGTGGTGAGTCCAGCGATTGAGCGCAAAATGGGCGTTTCTGCCATGTCGCAAATTGCGATCGATGCTAACACGTTCTATGATGCTCATTGGGCGATGCAAAAAGGCTTGTATGCCCAGGTTTTCGAATCTATTGAAGAAATGGATGAAGCGGTGATGAATTTCGCCAAGCATCTCTGCACCTACAATCCAGAAGCAATGCTTGAAATGAAGCGTGTTTTCTGGCGTGGTACCGACGATTGGGATCAACTTCTCGCCGAACGCGCAGCCATCAGTGGAAGATTGGTGCTATCAGACTTCACCAAAGAAACCTTGAAGAAGTTCAAAACACCAGCATAATCAATGGTTTATTCATTTAAAGGATTTATACCAGTGGTGCATGAAAGCAGTTTCATCCATCCGCAAGCATCTGTGATCGGAAACGTGATCATCGGAAAATATGTTTACGTTGGACCAAGTGCTGTGATCCGCGGCGATTGGGGCGGAATTGTGATCGAAGATGGCTGCAATGTGCAAGAAAACTGCACTGTTCACATGTTTCCAGGAAAGACCATTACGCTGAAGGAAGGTGCACACATTGGCCATGGAGCGATCATCCATGGCGCAAACGTGGGGCGCAATTGTTTGGTGGGGATGAATGCTGTGTTAATGGATGATGTGGAATTGGGTGATGAATGTATCATTGGTGCTTTGTCGTTCTTGAAAGCTGGGATGCAAGTGCCTGCTAGGAAGATGGTCGTTGGAAATCCCGCACAAATCGTGAAGGATGTGAGTGATGACTTGATTGGATGGAAAACCAAAGGAACACAACTGTACCAACAATTACCGAAAGATTGTTTTGAAACGATGGTGGAAGTAGAGCCGCTGCGGGAAGTGCCTGCAGATCGTCCTTCACAGGAAGCCTTGTTTGAAACCTTGAATGAATTTTTGAAAAAATAATCTGATGCCGATCGTTGAATTTAAACTGCCCAAAATGGGCGAAAGTATCAGTGAAGCCACAGTGTTGAAGTGGTTGAAGAATGTTGGAGATTCAATTGATGCAGAAGAAACACTGCTGGAAGTTGGAACCGATAAAGTGGACAGCGACGTGAGCGTTCCATTTGCTGGTGTGATCACTGAAATCAGGTTTCAAAAGGGCGATGTTGTGCCTGTTGGGGCGATTTTGGCGATGATCGATACGGATGCCGAAACGCCTGTGAGTCAAGCCGCTGAAGCTTCCCCGGGCAACCAAACCCACAAGACTGCTGAGTCGCGTGAAACTGCAGCGCCAGTAATGGCTGGAGGCAACATTCAGCCGCTCGGCTTCCTTTCCCCGCTTTTGCGGAACATTGTTTTGAAAGAGCAAATCTCGATTGAGGAATTGCAAACTATTCAAGGTTCTGGGATGGATGGCAGGATTCAGAAGTCGGATATTTTCCACTATTTGAAGAACCGTAAATCGCCTGTTCGTAAGGCGGTTTCAGCAGGATACCCGAAACCAACTATCGCCTACACGGAAGGAAAAGACCGGATAGTCGAAATGGATCGTATGCGGAAGATGATCGCCGACCATATGGTGTATTCGAAACAGACATCACCGCACGTAACGGCTTACATTGAGATCGACGTGACCGATTTAAGTGATTGGCGCAATGCAAACAAGAATACATTTCAACAGAAGCATGGCGAAAAGCTAACATTTACGCCACTTTTCGTGGATGCTGTGCGCAGAGCGATCGAAGATTTTCCGATGATCAATGCGTCTGTGGATGACGATAAAATTGTGGTGCACAGCGATATCCATATCGGGATGGCCACGGCGCTTCCAAATGGAAATTTGATTGTTCCAGTGGTGAAAGATGCTGCGGGGAAACCCTTGTCGCAACTGGCATCTCAAGTGAATGCATTAGCAGAAAAAGCAAGAAGCAACAAACTTCAACCCGATGACGTACAGGGGAGTACGTTTACCATTTCGAATGTGGGGACTTTCGGAAGTTTGATGGGTACACCAATCATCAATCAGCCTGAAGTGGCCATTTTAGCTTTCGGAGTGATCAAGCGCCGTGTTGAAGTGATAAATACAGCGCGTGGCGAAGAAATGGGCATCAGAAGTATGATGTTCCTTTCCTTGTCGTTCGACCACCGCGTTGTGGATGGAATGTTGGGAGGATCGTTTTTGAGAAGAGTGGGGGATTACCTCGAAAAATTTGACAATCAAACAGCCATTTAACGCTGAACCATCATGCAAGAAATAACCATCACAAAATCAAGTCAATCCAGAGCATCGGAAGTGGATATTAACCACATCCCGATGGGGATTAGCTTCACGGATCACATGTTTGTTTGTGATTATTCTGAAGGACAATGGAAGAATGCTAGGATCGAACCTTTGGCGGCTATCCCGACACATCCGTCTGCAATGGCGCTACATTATGGACAAGCAATTTTTGAAGGCCTAAAAGCGACCATGGGCAAAGACGGAATACCAGTTCTTTTTCGTCCGGAAGAAAATGCCAAGCGCATGAATTTCAGTGCCGACCGCATGGGAATGCCTGATTTTCCTGAAGATCTTTTTGTAGAAGCCTTGAAGCAACTCATTTGGTTGGAACGCGAATGGGTGCCAACAAATGAAGGCAGCGCATTGTATTTGCGCCCGTTCATGTATGCCGATGAAGCGTACACAGGCATGCGTGCTGCGACGAGCTTCAAATTCATCATTTTCGCTACACCTACTGGTCCGTATTTTAGCCGTAAGATTCGCTTATACGCCGAAACCCGCTACATACGTGCGGCTAATGGTGGAACTGGAGAAGCAAAAGCTGCAGGAAATTACGCAGCAGCAATTCGTCCAACAGAACTTGCCAAAGCCCAAGGTTACGACCAGGTTTTGTGGCTTGATGCACAGAACTTTGAAAACATCCTTGAAGTAGGCACCATGAATATCTTTTTCAAGATTTCAGGGAAATTCATCACGCCATCTTTGGATGGATCTGTGCTCGCTGGTGTAACACGTAGCTCTGTGATTGCCTTGCTGCGCCACAAAGGTTTTGAAGTGACAGAACGCGTGGTTTCAATGAAGGAAATTCTTGATGCCTCACAAAACGGCACTTTGGAAGAAGCTTTTGGAACGGGCACTGCAGTAGGAATTGCCATGATTGACGAAATTGGTTACCGTGGTCAAGTGATCAAAATGCCTGAATCAAATCCGGTGTCACAGGACGTAAATCAAACCATCAACAAGATCAAAACACAAGCTGTTGAAGATCCGTTTGGTTGGATTGTACCGGTTATGGAAGCGCAGTTGGTATAAATAAATGCAGGTCATTTCAGTGACCTTTGAGCCTCTTTTATTGTAATCTGTTGTTCAATGTAATTGAGCCGATTTATCGGTGTACATTGCAGATACCTCATTTTAGCAATTTAACGCGCTAATTTCTAGCTGGAGGTGCAATTTTTTCGTTTTTACTTGAAGGTGAAGTGAATTGCTTTATTCATTATGCCTTGAAATCTATTTCAAAGTTCGGGAGAAAAATCTTTGCATTTACTAAGCCATAAGTGCTGTCTTTTCATGCCTTTTAAGCTATGATGGGATTGAGTTTTTATAGGCTATTCAATATTATTTTAATTTCCTTATTATCATCATTCATAGCAATAACGGAGGAAGTGAATTGCTGATATTTTCAAGTTTTTATTACAAATTAATATTTAAGTAATTATGGAATTTATTTATCCAGTAATTAATCCGCATGCATTTTCTTCATCTGAAATCGTTGATGCTCTCAGTTCTGATTCTAAAGTAGGATTAAGCCTTGAGGAAGTAGAAGTTAGAAGCAAGAAATTTGGTTCAAATAGCTATCAATCAAAAAAGCAGAAAAGTGTTTTTGTATTGTTGATTCAGCAATTCAATAGTCCAATTATTTATTTATTATTTTTTGCAGTTGCTGTTTCATTTTATTTCAAAAATATTTCTGAAGCATTGGCCATATTGGTGGTCATTCTGATCAATGCATTGATTGGCTTTTTGATGGAACTGAAAGCACGAAATTCGATGAATGCATTGAAAAGTATGGATGTGATGCATTCTAAGGTTATTCGAAATGGGGATTTACAAAAGATACCATCTGAATTGCTTGTTCCTGGCGATTTAATAGTTTTTGAAAGTGGTGATTTAATTCCTAGTGATGCACATTTAATCGAATCAAATCAATTGCAGTGCGATGAATCTTCATTAACGGGCGAGTCTTTGCCTACAGAGAAAAATACAGATAAATTGTTAGAGAATGCAGTACTCGCCGAACAAGCAAACATGGTGTTTAAGGGCGCTTCGGTGATCAAAGGAAATGGAAAAGCAATAGTTACTGGTATTTCGAAAAACACCCAATTGGGAGCAATCACTTCTTTGGTCGAAATTGCTGTATCCAAGGAAACTCCATTAGACAAGAAAATTCGGGTATTAAGTAAAAAATTGATTTGGCTAACATTGGGTTTAACCCTTGTTTTTGCAGCAATTAGTTTTATTCAAGGCAAATCGTGGATACTCATTTTAGAAACTTCAATTGCACTTGCCGTTGCTGCATTTCCAGAAGGATTGCCGATTGTTGCTACCGTTGCTTTAGCCTATGGAATGTTGTTGATGGCTCGACGAAATGCAATTGTGAAAAAACTTTCCTCGGTTGAAACACTAGGAAGTACCAGTGTAATCATGACTGATAAAACAGGCACCTTAACCGAAAACAAAATCCATGTCGATACATTTTCGTTTGCTGAACAGTCGACCAGTGTTGCATATTCAAATAATTTACTGATTCTAGAAAATCCAGAAATAAAACAATCGGATGATTTATTTCAGAAGATTATTTTAATTGGAAGTTTATGTAATAATTCAGTTACAACAAACACGAAGGAAAGCACCAATATCACAGGCGATCCTATCGAAGTCGCATTAACAAAATTGGCAGAGATTTGTGGGCTTTCTTTAGAGGAAATTCATTCTAAGTATAAACGTTTGGATGAAGTTCCATTTAGTTCTGAAACTAAATTCATGGGCACATTGCATTCAACCACAGAAGGTTATTTTGTTGCTGCGAAAGGCTCTGTAGAACATTTATTAGACAAATGCAATCGAATTCAATTACAGCAATCAATAATCGAATTGGATGAGGAAAACAGAACTTTAATTCTAAATGAATCAGAGAAAATGGCGAGCAATGGCTTGCGTGTTTTAGCTTTTGCATACAATCAAAGCAATACAATTGATGAAAGTGATTTTATGGGATCACTCATTTACACTGGTATGATTGGATTTATCGATCCTCCTCGGTTGGAAGTTAAAGACTCAATCATAGCTTGTAGAAAAGCAGGAATTAAAATTATCATGGTTACTGGCGATCATCCTTTAACTGCGCTAAACATCGCACGTAAAGTTGGTTTGGTGGAAGCGAATGATGTGAATGCACTCAATGGTGGTGACATTCCATCTATAGAGAATCTCACAAATGATTGGAAAGAAAAAATCCTTCAGACTGTAATTTTCGCGCGAACAAAACCCAAACAGAAACTTGAAATTGTTACTGTATTTCAAAACGCTGGGAACATTGTAGCGATGACAGGCGATGGAGTGAATGATGCGCCTGCTTTAAAGAAATCCGATATTGGGATTGCCATGGGATTGCGTGGAACTCAGGTGGCAAAAGAAACTGCTGATATCGTGCTTAAAGATGATTCATTTAGTTCTATTGCACTTGCAGTTTCGCATGGAAGAGAAATATTTCAGAACATCCAGAAATTTGTAATTTACTTGGTTTCATGCAATTTGAGTGAGATATTCATTGTAACACTGTTAGGTTTTTTATTCCCCCAATCAACATTATTTCCACTTCAAATATTGTTTTTGAATATGGTAACAGATATATTTCCAGCACTGGCTTTAGGCTTGGGCAAGGGAGATAAAACAATAATGAATAATCCACCAAGAGATCCGAAAAAACTTATAGTATCGAGTAGAGACTGGTATGAGATTGTGCTCTTTGCATCTGTGATATCATTGGCTGTTGTTTCAGCTATTTATTACTACATTCATTTTTATTCAGCCGATGAGTTAATCTTAAATAATTTAGCTTTTATCACACTTGCATTTGCACAATTGTTTCATGTTTTCAATATGTCTTCAAAAAATGCAAAGCTCATCATTAATGATATAACAAAGAATAAGTTTGTCTGGATAGCCTTGGTTTTGTGTATTTCATTTTTAGCCATTGTATTTGTAGTTCCCGCCTTTCGAATGGTTTTGAAATTGGCTGTTTTGCCTCCGGAAGTTTGGATTATTTCTATTGTTTCTGGGCTGCTGCCGTTGGTTATTATCCAGAGCTATAAATTGTTGGTGACAAGAATAGAACGTAAAGTGAAATCATAGGTTGGAATTAATTTATCTTATGTTCTTGAATTCTATTTCGGATGAATTATCATAGTGAAGAAACAATATTGAAATTTATTTCATACTAGTTGGTCGATAATAGGTCGATATTTCCCAGAAATATTATAAGATAGGCATACACAGAATAAATTAAGTTAGAATTAAAAATAAATAAATTGGAGCATTTTAATTTTAGAGCGATACCATTTGTTCCCTGTTTATAGCATCAATTTTAAACGGATACTTTACAGCAATCAATTAATTGCCTAAATTTCGCCTCAAATAATTTCAACATGCTTAAAAAGCAATTCGCTTCCGCCATCTCCTCGTTAGTAATTCTATTGAGTATCAGTACAGTTTCCGCTCAAGTAACTTTTAACCATGACCAAGAACTTCTTGGAGAGGCTAGCGATGACCTCTTCGGTTGGTCTGTGGATCTTTCCGGAGATGGAAATACCATCATTGTTGGGGCTATTGGGAATAGCGCAGGGTTAGCTAACACAAGCAACAATGGGCATGCTAGAGTATATCGCAACACATTCAATGTTTCCTTCAATTCATGGAGTTGGGTATTGCTTGGACAAGAAATTAACGCAACAGCATCCGCTGTAGAATCAGGGTATGATGTCGGCATTAACTACGATGGAAATACAATAGTTATTGGGACTCCTGGCCAAGATAGAATGAGGGTTTTTGACTTAAACGTATCCGATAACTGGTCTCCACGCACTAGTAATGGATATAATATCTTTTCCAGCCAAAATCCCCAACGTGCTGGACATTCGGTAAGCATCAATGCCTCTGGAAATGTTGCAGCAATGGGAGCTCCATTGGCTAATAGAGTTTGGATTTTTGATATTGAACCGGATGTAGGTACAGGCCTAATGAGTGGCAATCCGATTATAGTTCCGGGAACTTATGCAGGTGGTTCTATTGATCTAGATGATGAAGGGAACACTGTTGTAGTTGGTGCTTATAAATCGAATACTGAACGCGGACAAGTTTTAGTGTATGATTTTAATGGATCAAATTGGGTGCAGCGCGGTCAAATCCTGAGCGGAGTCAACAACTACGATCAATTCGGATTTGATGTGAGCATGAGCAACGATGGGAATACCATCGCTGTTGGAAGCAAAGGATGGGATGCGAACCCGAATAATACGACCTACGAAATAGGCGAAACCGCTGTGTATGATTGGGATGGCAGTAGTTGGGTGCAACGTGGATCGAGCATTCAAGGCGTTAACTTTTTCGACCAATGTGGCTTTTCGGTTAGCCTATCAGGCAACGGTAACAGGATGGCCATTGGGTACAAAGGCAGCAATGAAGAATTTACTGCAGGAGGACTTGTTCGCATTTTCGATTGGAATGGTAATGCTTGGGTGCAGAACGGAGATCCAATCTATGGAGATGGCATCAACGTTTATTCAGGACATAGTATAGGCTTGAGCGACAACGGATCAATCTTAGCCATTGGCGCGATTCAAGGCACAGGACCGATCAATGAGTTCACCAATCAACAAGGACAAGTGCGCATTTATGAGGGCGAATGTTTGGTATCGACAGCTGCTGTAACTCAGAGTGATAACATATTAACCGCCATTGCCAATGCCAGCTACCAGTGGATTGATTGCAACAATGGAAATCAGCCAATTCTAGATGCGACCGGACAGGTTTTTGTCGCGCAAAGTCCAGGAAATTATGCGGTTCAGATTACAGAAAACGGCTGTACACAAACCAGTGCCTGTTTCGAAGTAATAGTTACTTCGTTGAAAAGCGAAAAAGAGAGCAATTTCTCGGTCTTCCCGAACCCGACCAATAATTTCATTACGGTTAAATCCGATCATTTCATCCAAGAAATGCAAGTGTTGGATATTGCAGGTAAATCAGTGTTAACCATTGCCAATTCTAATTCCGCAGATCTTTCGTTGCTCGCTGGAGGGCTTTACTACCTCACTTTGCAATTTGATAATGGAAGTATTGGACATGTAAAAGTGATGAAGCATTAAAGCATCACTCGTTTACAATGTTTAGAATCGGTTGCTGATGGAGAATAAACTGATTTTTGAATTTCTTTTTCAATGAATTTTGAAGCATTTAAGTAAAGCGGATATTAAATTATTTGCTTTATCAGCAAATTGAAGGTAGGTATGATTTTTCCTTTGTGTTGTTATTGAAAAAGAAAAATTAATTCGATTTACAGAAGCTCAATAAACGTAATTCAAATTATTCTTGAATTAAAACCATAAAAGAGAGCAACACTCAAGCATACAGGCCTTCATCAAGGTCGAGCTGCTCAAATGTTGCTCTCTTCAAATTTAGCTTAAGAAAAATACGACCAACTATTTCAAACTGTTGGGCATTTTAAGACTGTATTAATTACAGTTTTTCAAGGAAAAAGGCTCTTAAAAGCATTTAACCTTTTGTAGATTAAATGCTAACGAGCTTCCTATCTAATACAAGAACCCGAACATCCACAGCGGAATTTTTTTACCGGAACCAATTTCAAGTGAATCAGATACCACATAAGCCTCTGAAGCTGCTTTGAGTTGCTTTGCCGTTTTTTGTTTACCACCCAATTCAAAGTGAAATTTCCCTTCCACCTTAAAGTCGCCGTCGGTGATGTATTCTACAGCGTGCGACTGTTTGAGTTGATTGAGAAAAAAGCACTCGCGCAAATGACCGGAATTCGGTTTTTCGTAACTCAGAATGTGCTGCAAATTGGGATTGTCGAGGTAAATTTTATCGGGCTTCTGCAGGCGCGTTACACCTTTGATGTCTTTGTAAAGATTGCTTGTTAAACCTGCTTCGTTGAGGTAATACAAGTAGCTGATAAAGGTGTTCCGGTTAATGCCTATCCGCTCGGAAATCTTTGAAACATTTGGCACAAAAGGCGCCGATTCTGCAATGATTTGAAGTAATTGCTTGATTTTCGGAATGTATGGCACATCCAACTTTCGCAACAATGGAAGCTCTATGTGAAGCACCATCGTTATGATCTCCTCAACTTTCGCTGGGTATAGTTCTGTAGATTCTCGGTAAAATGGATAATATCCAAACTTAAGGTAGTTTGAAAAGTATTCCAATGGCCTGATTTTACTGCTGATTTCACGAGCAATTTCTTCATGGTTTTGTAGGATCTCCTGAAGCTTAAAAACAGGAAATTGCTGTTTCGTTTCGAAGGCTAGAAATTCTCGAAACGATAAGCCTTGCATGGTGTAAACAACCGCCCGGCGACTCAAATCGGCTCGCGCATTGATGATTTCCAAAAGGGAAGAACCGGTGAAAACAACCTTCAGCCGATCGAAGTCATCGTAGATATTTTTCAACTCCTGCGCCCAATTGGGGTATTTGTGCACCTCATCAAGGAAAAGATACTCACCACCTTGCTTTTCGAAAGTCTCAGCAAGATCAACCAAGGTGTTTTTACTGAACCATAAGTTATCGCAACTGGCGTACAATGCCTTATTTGCTGGTTGATTTAGTGATTTTAGTCGTTGTAGCAACAAAGTGGTTTTCCCAACGCCACGAGAGCCTTTTAGCCCAACAAGACGCTGCTTCCAATCGATCTTCGACATCA
>CANHIS010000068.1 GCA_947460255.1 Bacteroidota bacterium | reverse complement strand
TCAACCGCATAAGTTCCTGGTGAAGCCCACCACAATTCGATTGGCCCAGTGGCTGAACCAGAAATCCATTGCCCTCCGGGATAATCCCAGCTGAACGTTGCCGTTGAAGGCGCAATTCCAGTAAAAACTGCCGATCCAGCGATCCCTGCAAAGGTTGTATCGGTTAAATTGAATGATACAGTTGGCGTGGTTTCTAAGGTGATCGATTGCCCTGAAGCCGTCGCCGAACAACCATTCTGAACCACGGTTAATCCGAGATTGAATGTTCCAACTGTCGAATAAGTTGCTTCCAACGGCCCTTGGCCAGATCCTGAAACCAATGTAGCAGGACCTAAGTCCCAAGTGTAAGTGGCTGTTGGATTAGCTGTTCCTGTAAATGTTACCGCAACTGGTTCTGTTGAGCAATTACTCGAAATTGCAGTAAATGAAGCAATTGGTGTTTGGTTAATTGTAATATTTTGAGAGGCTTGCGCGGAGGTACATTGACTTTGTGTAATTGATAATGTGATAGTTTTCGCTCCTGCAGTTGCCCAACTTAAACTGTAAGGTCCTGCGCCAGATCCACTTAGCACTGTGGCTCCATCAAAATTCCAAGTAAATGTCGCTCCAACTCCAGCAATACCAGTAAAAGTTGTAGTTACAGGTGCATTGGTACAAGCTGAAGCAGCTACAACAAATGATGCTACAGGTACTGGACGAACTTCAATTGTTTGAACCACAGCCGCTGATGTGCAGCCATTTTGCGTTACCTGCAAACTCACGTCGTATGATCCAGCCAATGGAAAACCAACCAAATTGGTCGCAGATGCCGCGCCAATCACATTTCCACCGTCAAAATTCCAGTTAAAGGTTGATGTAGCTGGATTGCTTCCTGTGTAATTGATCGAAGCCGTTTGGTTCTCACAAATAAATGCAGGAATGCTGAACGTTGCTACTGGTGTGGCATTCACAACCACAACTTGACTTACAGTTGGCGATGTTACGCCGAATTGAGTCACCGATAAGGTAATCGTTTTCGAACCAGCAGTTGGCCATGAAATCTCATAAGGACCAACGCCACTGCCCGAAACCACAGTTCCACCGTCGAAATTCCAGTTAAACACAGCGCCAGGTAACGACATGCCCGTGAAACTTACCGTAGCTTGTGCATTCTCACACACCGGCGATTCAGCAATAAAGCTAACCGTGGCTGCAGAAATCACTTCTGTTTGCGCTGTCTGCGTTACCGGATTACAAGCACCCGATGTTACTGTACAGCTGATGTTTTTCACGCCTGCAGTTGCCCATTGAATTTGATAAGGCCCAACACCTGATCCTGAAATAACAGTTCCTCCATCAAAATTCCAACTGTAAGTTGCACCTGCGATCGGCGTTCCTGAATAGGAAATTGTTGTAGATGTATTGATGCCCGAATAGGTTGGAGCAGAAACAGTGAATGTTGGCGATGCCTGAATAACGACATTTTGGGTCGTTAAAGCCGACGAACAGCCATTCTCAGCAACAGTGAGTGTTACGGTTTGAGTGCCTGCATTTGGCCAAGTTAATTGAAGCGGCCCTGGCCCAGAACCCGCTACCCAACTTCCATTCGGATAGGTCCAAGAATAAGTTGCCAATGGTCCTGCATTTCCGGTATAAGTAGCCACCGCAGCTTCATTTACGCATTCTGGACTAGTCAACGTAAAGGTGGATGAAGGCGCCGCGTTCACCACAATGTTTCTTGTAACTGCAGGAATGCTACATCCGTTTTGCGTTACCACTAAACTCGCAGTCTTATTTCCAGTCGTGCTGTAGCTCACACTGTGAGGACCAACGGTTGATGCAGTAGCCGGTGAAGCTCCAACACCAAAGTTCCAAGCATAGGTTGCTCCAGCTGTGGCGTTTCCTGCATAAACAACAGAAACATCGCTTCCTACACATGTGGAAACGGGCATCGTAAATGTATTGGTAGGTGCATCAAACACCTGAATCGAATTCGTTGTAGTGGCAGATGTACAGCCGTTTTGAACCACCGAAAGCGAAACATTGTAAGTTCCGGCATTCGCCCAAGAATAATTGTGTGGTCCTAAACCTGTGGCTGTTGATGGTGTCCCTCCAGGGAAACTCCAATTGTACGTTGCACCAGCACCTGCGTTACCAGTGTAGCTTATCGATAGCGGTGTTGATGCACATGAAGTCGTTGGTAAACTAAAAGTCGAAGTTGGAGGTGCTGTTACATTAATCGTTTGTGTGGATGGTCCCGCAACACAGCCCGCAGAGGTTACCGAAAGCGATACTGTGGAAGTTCCGATCGACGACCAAGTTACGTTGTGTGGCCCAACGGTACTTGCATTTGCAGGACTCGCACCAGCACCGAAATTCCAAGCAAATGTAGATCCCGCTGGAGCATTCCCTGTGTAGGTAACAGTTCCATTTCCATTCTGACAAACACTTGCAGGAAGACTGTAAGTTGCTGTGTAGCCAGAATTAATGGTTATGTTTTGCGTAACAGTCACAGGGGCGCATCCACCATCCGTAACCGTAAGAGATACCGTTTTACTGCCCGATGTTGACCAACTAACCGAATGTGGGCCAACTGTATTGGCTGTCGCTGGGGAAGCATTTGCTCCAAAATTCCAACTATAAGAAGCTCCCGTAGAAGCATTTCCAGTGTAATTAACCGCAACCGATCCGCCCACACATGTACTTGTTGGCAAGGTGAAAGTATTGGTTGGTGCTGCTAAAATCTGAATAGCATTAGTTGTTGTTGATGAAGTACATCCGTTTTGAACTACCGAAAGTGATACATTGTAAGTTCCAGCTGAAGACCAAGAACAATTGTGTGGTCCTAAACCTGTAGCTGTTGATGGTGTCCCTCCGGGGAAACTCCAATTGTAGGTTGCTCCTGCTGCGGCATTGCCTGTATAAGTTAACGCCACAGGCGAAGACGCACATGAAGTCGTTGGCAAACTAAATGTCGAAGTTGGTGGTGCTGTTACATTAATCGTTTGTATGGATGGTCCTGCAACGCATCCTGCAGTAGTTACCGAAAGCGAAACGTTTGATGAGCCAGCAGTAGACCAAGTAACATTGTGTGGCCCGATAGTACTTGCAGTAGCCGGACTTGCTCCAGCACCGAAATTCCAAGCAAATGTAGATCCCGGAGGAGCATTTCCAGTATAGGTAACTGTTCCGTTTCCATTCTGGCAAACGCTTGCAGGAAGACTATAAGTTGCAGTGTATCCTGGATTGATAGTTACGGTTTGTGTAAAAGTCACAGGGGCGCATCCACCATCCGTTACCGTAAGAGATATCGTTTTACTGCCTGGGGTTGTCCAACTAACTGAATGTGGACCAACTGAAGAAGCTGTGGCTGGTGAAGCATTCGCTCCGAAATTCCAAGCATAGGTTGCACCAACAGCAGCCGAACCTGTAAATGTGATGGTTCCGTTTTGGTTAGCGCATAAACTAGAAGGTGCTGTAAATGTTGCAGTTGGCCCCGATCTGATATTAATCACAGAAGATGAGCTGGCTGAACATCCACCTGAAGTTACCGTGAGAGATACTGTTTGATTTCCTCCTGTTGCCCATTGAACACTGTAAGGGCCTGCACCCGATCCACTTATCACAGTTCCTGAACCGAAGTTCCAGTTAAAAGTCGAACCTCCTGGAAAAGGGCCAGCTGCAGAAATAGAAACAGGAGCTCCAATGCATCCAGAAGCGGGCAAAGTGATCGCCGCCGATGGTGGTGCAATAACTGTTACAGTAGCTGAAGCTGGAGCAGACGTGCATCCGTTTGTGGTTACGGTTAATGATGGAGCAAATGCTCCAGTATTGCTCCAGCTCACATTTACAGGTCCAGCCGATGTGCTCGTTGAAGGTGTAGCTGTTACCCCGAAATTCCAATTATAAGTAGAACCCGCTGCAGGAGCAGTTCCAGAAACCGACAACGCCGTTGTTTGTCCCGTGCAAATGGTAGTTGGAGTTGCAGAAATCGCCACAATTGGAGCGGGATTTACAGTAATGTTCTGACTCGTCACTGTTGAACTGCAACCGCCTTGGGTAACAGTTAATGTAACAGTTTTCACACCCGGAGTTGCCCAATTCACGCCGAACGGACCTTGAACATTCCCCGGAGCGGGCAAACCGCCACCAACATTCCAAGCATAGGTTGCACCAGGAGGCGCGGCTGCAGAACCAGAATAAGAAATATTGGCATTTGAGCCCACACAAACGCTAGCAGGTAAAGTGAAAGGTGAATTAGGAATTGGGTTTACCACTATTGTTTGTGAAGCAGTAGCCGAACATCCCGAAGTGGTAACGGTTAACCCAATAGTTTTTGTTCCACTGCTTCCCCAACTTACTGTGTGAGGACCAACACCAGATGCCGTTAAAGGCAGTGCGCCCAAACCGAAGTTCCAAGTGTATGTAGAACCAGCAGCTGCCGATCCTGTGAAAGTTACCGTTGAATTGGCCATTGCACAAACTGGCGACGGACTAGCCGTGAAGGATACCGTTGGCGCAGCGTTTACAGTAACAGTGTTATTTGTAGTTGAACTGCAAGTTCCCGAGGTAATGGTGAGAGATACAGATTTACTGCCCGCGGTTGACCAGCTAACGGTGTGCGGGCCGGCTGTTGAAGCTGTTGCAGGACTTGCTCCAGCGCCAAAATTCCAAGAATAAGTGGATCCAACTGGAGCGTTTCCAGTGTAAGTAATTGTTCCGTTGGCATTTACGCAAACAGAAGCAGGAGATGTAAAAGTAGAAGTTGGTGGTGCGCTAACAATAACATTTTGAGTGAGAGAAGAAGGTAAACACGCTCCGCTAGCTGGCGTTACGTTTAATGTAACCGGATAAGTTCCGGGTGTGGCCCATGTGCTCGATTGAGTGCCAAGGCCAACTGCGGAGTTGGGCGTTCCAGAACCAAACGTCCAAGCACCAGAACCCGCAGCACCACCTGTGTAGGTGAAGTTCGCAGGCTGTCCGGCGCAAACCGGCGAAGGAATCGAAAAGGCAGCGCTTGATGCTCCGCCAACATTGATGTCGAGCGTATCATATAATATAAGATTGCTGCATTGAAAATTTACTCGCGCAATTACACGTTTATTTCCAGGTCCAGCTACCACCGTAGTTGTTGCACCTGTTCCAGCTGGAATTCCATTTGCCGTCCAATTCACAGTAAAGCTTGGCGGGCCATTGGGAGTAAATCGTTTTCCATCGTTGGTGGCAGTCCAAACTGATGCGTTACGACCAGGCGCAGTAATAGCCGCAGTACCAGCTAAATTATGTAAGCCTTGTGTCGCTCTTCCGCCAGCCCAAGCCATACAGGTTGGCTTATTGGTGATGTGGTGCTCGATGTTGTTAGTACTTTCAAATATCACAATCTGAAAGGTCGATTTTATTGCAATGCATTGATAAAGAGGCACATTTAACCATTGAACCACTAACCTCCGAAAAGGAGCAATACCTTGTGTTTGGTATTTAATGTATGGACCGCCAGCAATACCTGGGTTGAAATCCATCCATGGACCCATGATACAATTTCGCGGAACAAACATATTCGTGCTTGGAATCGAGTTGGCAGTGAATGCGCGTGTCATCCCCGGAGAGAATCCAATCCAGCCATTTGAACCCAAGTAAAACTGCGTGTAAGTATTGCCATAATAGCAAAATTGGAAACCGATCGGAAACGGCCCCAACACTGTATCATCTGGCATAGTCACATTTGTTCCTCCTGGAATTGAGTAGGGAGAAAAAGGAATATCGCCAACATCGTACGACGTTGTTCCAGCAAAGGCATTTGTTAAACTGGCAGTGATAGGCACCGATGTTCCCGGACAAACCGACATCGTACCACTCGGACTAACCGTTAGCACTGGATTCTGGCCTTTGAGCAATGCCCATCCGATAAGCCAGAAAAACAGAACCAGTTTGGCTCGTTTCATAATTTCTTAATTTGAAGTGTATACACGCATATACACTTACAAATTACGTGTGTAGCATTGGGGTAGTCTCGCCAGCTTAGCGGCTTACATTACGTATGTAAGTTTTAAATGACCTACGCTTAAATAAAATTCTATCTAATTGATTACTTGAACTATAGACAGAATTGTAACGAAATGAAATGAGTAAGAAACTGGCAGAAAAACAAATTTCTCACCTCTATGAATTAAACCTGTGGCGCAGAATACCACCGAGAATAATTAAGGCATAAAAACAAGAAGAGCGGAATAAATCCGCTCTTCTTGGTCAACATAAAACCACAATAAACATGAAAAGGTTGATTGCTGTTTCGGTACTCTCCTCCCGAAACGTTTCAATTATACCAAAACTTTAGCAAATTGTTGCACATTTAAAAAAATAATTATTTCAGCGGAGATTCCTTTTCCAGCTGAACATGCCGAAAAACCTGTCGATCCACCCAACTTGGGAAAAATTTATTCAACCAAAAAGTTAATATTGCAGTCGCTGATAAAAGCATGTAACTCTTTCTTTTTTGCACCGCTTTGTAAATTCCCGAGGCGACAAATTCGGGGGTCATAGATCGTGCTTCATCTTTGTGAGAGGAACCCTGAGATTGCCCTTTTGCATCCATCATAGTATTTCGGATATTGGTGGCTGTAAATCCAGGACGTGCAATTAAAACATGAAGACCAGTTTTTAAATTTTCAATGCGCAAAGTTTCCAGAAATCCTTCCAGAGCGAATTTCGAAGACGAATAGCCCGACCTTGTTGGAAGTCCCTTGTATCCTGCAACAGACGAAACACCAATCACCGAACCTTTATTCTTAAGCAATTCGGGCAATGCATAATGCGTGCAGTGCACAGCACCCCAAAAATTCACTTCCATAATTTTATGCATTACATTGAGATCAACTTCCTTAAAAAGTGCTCTCATCGTGATGCCTGCATTGTTCATTAAGACGTGAATCGTTCCAAAAACCGACAAAGTATGGTCGATGATTTTCTTACAATCCAATTCAATACCTACATCTGCTTGAACGACGGCAACTCTTTTCCCCTCTGGATCAAGTTCTTTTTGAACCTGCTGTAAAATATCTAACGACCTGGCAGCCAACACTAAACGATACCCTTTTTGGTAAAAAAGCCGCGCACAAGCTAGTCCGATGCCCGAAGTTGCTCCGGTAATAATAATAACATCGCCTTGCTTCATGCGTTTAGATATTTTTGCAAAAATAAGTCAGATATGCAGCTCATCGAGGTTAGGGATAAAAAAACTGAAAATGCCTTTTTTAATGTGTGTAATCTTATTTATGCGGACGATAAAAATTACATTCCCCATCTCCGACAAGATCTCGAAAAAATCTTCGATCCTGCAAAAAACAAATTGTTTCGGCAGGGCGGTGAAGCAATTCGTTGGATCTTAAACGACCAAAGCGGAAAAACTATTGGTAGAGTAGCGGCATTTATTCATCCCAAAACTTCCAAAACCGGAAAGCACAAGTTAGGCGGAGTGGGCTTTTTCGAATGCATCAATAACAAAGAAGCAGCAAATTGCTTATTGAATGCCTCAAAAGATTGGCTCATCAATAAAGGGATGGAAGGCATGGATGGCCCAATCAATTTTGGTGAAAAAGATCAATTCTGGGGCTTACTCACCGAAAACTTCACTGCACCACCAAGTTATGGGATGAATTACAATCCGCCGTATTACCAAGCATTTTTCGAGGAATTCGGCTTCCAAGTGTACTTCAAACAGCTAGTATTTTGGCGCGATCTCACCATCCCTGCACAGGAAATTTTCGTTAAAAAAGCAGGCATGGTTTCTACAGATTCCTCGTTTCGGGTAACCAACATGCAGGGAGTAAAAAATGAGAAAATCGCTGAGTATTTCCTCGAAGTTTACAATTCAGCGTGGGGCATTCATGAGGGCTTCAAAGAAATGCGCATCGAACAAGCCCGCAACATTATCAAAGCCATGAAGGTGATCATGGACCGCGACATTCTGCTTTTTGCTTTCATGGGCGAAAAGCCTATCGGCTTCTATTTGTCGATTCCAGAACTCAACGAATTCTTCAAGCATGTGAATGGAAACCTGAACTGGTGGGGAAAAATCAAATTTCTTTACCACCTCAAATTCAGCAAGCGCAAAACAATGCTCGGTATTGTGTTCGGTGTTTCGAAGGAATACCAAGGCCGAGGTGTAGAAGGTGCACTCATCAAGCATTGCGGCGATTACGTAGTGCCAATGGGCCGATACACAGAAACCATCCTCACCTGGATCGGTGACTTCAATCCTCGTATGCTCAAAGTGATTGAAAACCTCGGCACCATCCTTTATCGAACACTTGTCACCTACAGAATTTACTTCAACTCTGATATTCCATTCGAAAGACACCCAATTCTTGGAGGAAAAAAGAAAGATCAAAGCCCTGAAAATCAATCAGAATCGAATAACTCACCAGAAAATCACTGATTTTTTTTCAGTTTTTTAATTGTCGAAAGGAAATAGATCTATATTTGCACCCGCTTTCAAGGAAATCATCCGAAAAAGTAACGATTCCGTAGCTCAGCTGGTAGAGCATTACACTTTTAATGTAGTGGTCCTGGGTTCGAATCCCAGCGGGATCACAGAAATCAACCCCGACATCTCAACAGATCGTCGGGGTTTTTCTTTTTATTCCAATACCCTCTTCTTAGCGGTCTTTTACGTTCAGGTTTTTTGCCATAACCTTTCTCATTTTTACCCAGATTCTAAAATCACCCACAATTTCAAACTGAGATTTTACCTACCTTCGGTGTCAATTTTACACCAAGCTAGATTATTGTTCTCATTATGAAGTCAATCTATACATTCCTTGTGCTGCTTCTGGGTTTCCAAACCGCTCAATCACAAATGGTCGTTATGTCGCCTACAGTAGCAGTGCCTAGCGATGAAGTCACCATTACATTCGATGCCGCACAAGGAAACGGCCAGCTTATCGATGCCGAAACAGTTTATATGCATCATGGAGTTGTAACAACAAGTCCTACAAGTACAAGTTGGTCGAATGTAATTGGCAACTGGGGACAAGACGACGGCATTGGAGAAATGACTCCCGTTGTTGGCCAACCCAACAAATGGTCAATCACCTTCGCACCTTCTATTCGAGAATACTTCAATGTTGCAGAAGGAACCAATATCTTCAGAATTTCCGCAGTTTTTAGAAGTGCTGATGGTACAGTAAAAGGCACCATGGCAGCAGGAAATTATCCTTGGGGCTCTGTTACCGCAAGCGGAGATGTTTTCATCAATCTGAACATTCAAAATTACCTGGTTTTCGTTGCTCCATCTGCCAACGAAACTTTCGTTGATCCAGGCGAAACCATCAATATCCAAGCAAATGCTTCCTCCGCGGTTACATCCATGAAGATTCTACTCGATCAAGGAAGCGGTTTTGCGGAAGTTGCAAATTCCACATCAGGAACGACAATTTCGTACACCTACACGCCCACACAATCCTTAAATCTTGGAATCCGAATCACTGCCACCATCAATGGTGAAAATGTACTGATTCAGAAAAACCACAATGTCCTCCAAACTGCCTCTACGATAGTTGCTCCGCTCCCTCCAGGCATTCGGAAAGGCATCAACTACAATCCGAACGACAACACCAAGGCAACACTCGTATTGGAAGCTCCTGGAAAAGACTTCGTATATATAATAGGAGATTTCAACAATTGGACACCAAGCGCCGACTACCAAATGAAGAAGACGCCCGACGGTGAACTTTTCTGGCTCGAACTTTCAAACCTCACTCCTCAACAACAATATGTATTTCAATATTGGGTAGATGGTGCCATTAAAATCGGAGATCCTTATGCCGACCAAGTAGCCGATCCTTGGAACGACAGCTTCATCGAAGAATCCGTTCATCCAAACCTTCCCTCCTACACCAATCAAGCAAATGGCGTAGCAACTGTGCTTCAGACTGGCCAAATACCTTATCAATGGTCTACCAATGAAGCCAATTGGCAAAAACCACCAGTCGACCATTTGGTGATTTACGAATTACATCTTCGCGATTTCCTTGCCTCTCATAGCTATGCAGATTTAATCGACACCCTCGACTACCTCAAAAGACTTGGCGTAGATGCCATCGAAATGATGCCACTTAACGAATTCGAAGGCAACGATTCTTGGGGATACAATCCTTCTTACTTCTTCGCTCCAGACAAATACTACGGCACGAAAAACGAACTTAAAAGATTCATCGACAGTGCGCACGTGAAAGGAATTCCAGTAATTCTCGACATCGTGCTAAACCACGCTTATGGACAAAATCCGATGGTAAAATTGTACTACAATTCTGCTGCAAACAAGCCGGCTGCCGACAATCCATGGTTCAATGTTAACCACGTTGGACCTTATTCATGGGGCAATGATTTTAACCACGAAAGCACTTACACCCAGAATTTCGTCGACAGCGTAAACAATTACTGGCTCAGTGAATATCACTTCGATGGCTTCCGATTCGATTTTACGAAAGGGTTCACCAACAGCGCCCCAGGCGGAAATATTGATGGGTTCGACCAATCGCGTATCAACATCATCACCCGCATGGTGGATAAACTACGCGAAACGCATCCAGATGCATATATCATTCTCGAACATTGGGGCAGCGCCAGCGAGGAAAATGTCCTTGCGGCTGACGGAATGAAAATGTGGAGAAACAAAAGTTACGATTATGTGCCCGCTTCAAACGGTTCTAACTCAGGCTCATTCGCTGGCATGAATGCTACCAGCCACGTTTCTTATTTCAATTCACACGATGAACAACGTTTGCCATACCACACACTCAATGAAGGCTTAAGCAACGGAAGCTACAATGTTCGTAATCCATTGATCACCAAAGAGCGAATGAAGATGGCCGCAGCCTTTACATTCCTCTTTCCTGGCCCCAAAATGATCTGGCAATTCGATGAACTTGGCTACGATATCGATATCAACTTCAACGGCCGCGTTGGAAGAAAACCTTATGCTTGGGGACCTAACTCCTTGATGTATTACGAAGATTCTTTGCGTCAACACATTTATAAGTCTTACCAAGGAATTTTGAATGTGCGTAACACTGTAGATCCTGTAAACCTCAACACGGCTACTACTAACCACAAACTAACTGGAAGTACGCGTCGATTGGCCTTCAACACCAATGAAATCGACTTAGTAGTGCTTGGAAACTTCGGTATGGCAACCGAAAATCTCGATCCAGCATTCACACAAACCGGCACTTGGTACGATTACTTTTCAGGAGACTCAATCACAGTCACCGAAAACAATGCTCCTTTAAGTTTAGTGCCTGGTCAGTGGCACATCTTCACGACATCACGCCTCTCCAACGGCATACCTTATGTAGTTGAAACTTTCGAAAATCCTGTTACAATCACACCTTATCCCTTCACCCAGTTTGATGAAATCACTGTGAGATTCGATGCAACCAAAGCTTGGAAAAACGGCAGTAACGGACTAGTTGGTACTGACTCAGTGTACTTCCACAGTGGCGCAATTACTTCCTCACCAGATTCTTCCAATTGGAACATTACTGTTGGAACACTCACTGCAGATAACCTTGGTTTGATGACCGAAGTTTCAGAAGATATTTGGGAAATCACACTCACACCTGACCAATATTATAGCCTTAACGAAACCCTAGAAGCCTTCAAATTAGGCATGTACTTCCGTGATGCTTCAAACGAAAACTTTGGTTACGGTTTCCGGAATAGCATCATCGAATTCAATGTAGAATCTGCACTTCCATTCATAACGGTAACACCTCCAGCATTCAACGCAACCGATGAGATTACCATCACCTTCAATACAAAACGCGAAAACGCAGAATTACTCGGTTCTACATCTGTTTATTTGCACTCAAGCGCTGGTGTGGTCGATACACAATCTCCGCAAAACACTGGCTGGCAAAACACTACAGGAAATTGGGGACAAGATGATGGCATTGGTGAAATGTCGCCCGTAACCGGGGAAGTTGGGCTTTGGGAAATTACACTCACTCCTGCCACGTACTACAATCTCACCGAAGCAGAACATCCATATTGGATCGCGGCAGTGTTCAGGAATGCCAATGGAACCGTGAAAGGAACTGGTACTCCAGGTGAAATCGAAAACGGCTTCATTGCTTCCAACTTGGATTTCTTCATCAAAAACCAGCTGGCGATTTCAATTGAAGAAACACCGAACCAACCACTCATCACACTATTCCCAAATCCAGCAAACGATTTCCTACAAATCACTGGCCTTCAAGGAACTGCCCAACTGCAAATTCACAATATGCTCGGTCAATTGGTGCTCAATGAAACCATCCAAGAAAACCAAAGCATCTCCATCAACCACCTACCAGCAGGACTTTTCACCTACACCTTCATCCAAGAAAACCGAATGTCATCTGGCCGCTGGGTCAAAAAGTAATTCCTGCACCCCAGATTTCAGCCTGGAGTTTCAAATGCTAGAGAACTTCTTTTTGTCGGAAAGTTCAGTCGGACCTTAAAATCGATTTATCATCTCGACTTTACTACCTTTGCGAAGCCTGAAAAGGAACTTACAAAATGAATGAATCTCGCAGGCTTTCAACAAAAGAAAAAGCCCTTAAAATAAATCTCGACGGCTTACTCTATGGCTCGTTTGCTGAAATTGGAGCAGGTCAAGAAACTGCAGCACAATTTTTCAAAGCTGGTGGAGCCTCCGGAACAGTAGCTAAAACCATGTCGGCCTACGATATGAGTTTTTCAGACGCAATTTATGGTGAAACATCACGCTACGTTTGCGAAGAGCGACTTACCAGAATGCTCGAAAAAGAATATGGCTTATTGGGAAAACGCTTAGGTTTTAGAGAAGACAAAACCTGCTTCTTCACCTTTGCAAATACTGTCGAGACTACAAATTTCCACAAAACCAATCAAGCACATGGCTGGTTGGGCATCAAGTTTCAACGACATCCGAAAGACGAACCTGTAGAATGTATCATCCACTTGGTGATGCACGACACCGAAAGTTCATGGCAACAACGAGCCATTGGAATTATCGGTGTGAATCTGATGTATGGCTGTTTTTACCTACTCGATACACCCGAAGAGCTCGTTCGTACACTCCTCGATAGCATCGTACCCGGAACCATCGAAATCGATCTGTTCAAAATTTCTGGCCCAGGATTTAGCGAAACCGACAATCTTCTGTACAGCTTGAAATTGGTTAAAAACGGCCTCACCAAAACAGCGATGTTTGGTCCAGAAGGCACCGTTTTACAGCCATCTGAGGCACTCTACAAGAAAAATGCATTGGTCGTTTCCGGTCGTTTCCGTCCGTTTACACGTGTGCATGAAGACATGCTGCAAAAAGCCACCGAAGATTTCATCGAAGAACTTAAAGGGGCAACCGAACGCATTATCATCATTTCCGAATTGTCGCTTAATTCGTTGATCGATACCAATGGAAATATCGATGATGAAGACTTCCTCGACAGAGCGAAAATCCTCATGGCGCTTGGACACACGGTTATGATTACCAACTTCCTCGATTACTGGTATCTGGTTCCTTACTTGTCGAAAGCGACACGCAATCAACTGGTTGGCTTTGTTCTTTCAGTTAGAAATATTGAGCGAATTTTCGATGCTCAGCAATTCAGCAATTTGCGTGGTGGTTTGCTCGAAGGATTCAGCATGTTGTTCGGAACCAATGTGAAAGCCTACGCTTATCCTGCAATCCGCAGAAACACTGGAGAACTCATCACGCTCAATAACCTCAACATCCCCGCAGGAAATGAAGCCCTGCTCAATTATTTAAAAGTAAACGACAAAGTAGAAGACATCCGAAATGCGAATTTGGAACTTCTACACATCAACGCCGACGACCTGTTGAGTCAAATCCAGTCGGGAGAAAGCGGCTGGGAACAACTTGTACCCGAACGTGTTGCCGCAATGATCAAAGCAAACTGCTTATTTGATTATCCATGCGCTCCGGAAATAAAGGAGCACCTCAAAAAAGAATTTTAACCTATGGGTTTTGAACAATTCGGCTTTTCTGCTGAACTTACAGAAGGACTCGATTCGATGAATTTTCGCGAACCGACTCCCATTCAGCAACAAGCCATTCCGGAAATCCTTGCCGGTCGCGAC
Organism: Bacteroidota bacterium; assembly: GCA_947460255.1. Classification (GTDB taxonomy): domain Bacteria; phylum Bacteroidota; class Bacteroidia; order M30B66; family M30B66; genus CAMCXT01. The sequence goes on along the minus strand of CANHIS010000068.1, from coordinate 4,550 downwards.
TTGATCGCCAGTGCACAAACAGGAACCGGAAAAACCGCAGCATTCCTTCTACCAATCTTGGAGAAATGCTTGCGCGACAAACCCTCACATATCGATACTTTGATCATCGTTCCAACCCGTGAATTGGGCTTGCAGATCGATCAACAGCTAGAAGGATTCGCCTATTTCCTGCCATTCAGCAACATCGCGATATACGGCGGCGGAGATGGGAAAGAGTTCGAAGTACAAAAGAAGGCACTCAAGCAAGGCACCGAAATCGTTGTTGCCACACCAGGAAAACTACTGTCGTTGCTCAATATGGGCTATGCAGACCTCACGCATTTACGGCATTTGGTGCTCGATGAAGTAGATAGGATGCTCGACATGGGCTTTATCGACGACATCCAGCGCATCATGAAGTTCCTTCCCGAGAAGCGGCAAACACTCTTCTTTTCGGCTACAATGCCACCCAAAATTCGCCAGTTGGCAGTGAAGCTTTTGCAAAATCCAGTACAAATCAACATCTCGATTTCAAAACCTGCTGAAGGCATCAATCAGGCTGCATACCTTGTTCATGATGCGCAAAAACTGCAACTGTTAGGCACCATTTTCAGAAATCCAGATCTAAAAAGTGCCATCCTCTTTGCAGGAACGAAGCAAAAGGTGAAAGAAGTGGAGCGCGAGCTTCGTCGGATGAAATTTAACGTTGGCGCTATCCATTCCGACATCGACCAGCAGCAACGCGAAGATGTGTTACTCAGCTTTAGAAACAAGAAAACTGTAATTCTGGTAGCCACCGATGTGGTTTCCCGAGGCATTGATGTGCAAGGCATCGAGCTTGTGGTGAACTACGATGTTCCAGGAGATCCTGAAGATTATGTGCATAGAATTGGCCGAACTGCCCGTGCAGAAACCAAAGGAGAAGCCATCACATTAATCAATGGAACGGATATTCGTCGCTTTCAGCGAATTGAGGAAATGATCGAGAAAACGGTTCCAAAACTTCCTCTTCCAGAAGGGTTTGCAGAAGGTCCAGATTACAGCAAACCCGAACGCCCAATTCCAAATCAGCGCGGAGGCAGAAACCAACGTTCGGGCAAACCGTTTCCACCTAAAGCTTCGTCAAATCCAACTTCACAGGCTGCACAAACTTCTACTGAAGGCGAAATGCCGAAAAAAAAGCCGTTCAAAAAACGCTTCCGTGGCCCTAAAAATAATTCTGGCAGCGGAAATCCCACAACGGCGGGCTAAATTCTTATTGCACTTAATGGTTGATTTTCAGATTATTTTGTTATACTTTTAATGGAGTTATCCCCAAACACTCCGACCATGGCAAAAGCAATCTGGAACGGAATCGTAGTTGCTGAAAGCAATCAGGTTCTGAATCTTGGCGGTAAAAAGTATTTTCCGCACCCATCGGCAAAAGCAAATTATTTTGTAGAAAGCGAACGTCACTCCGTTTGCCCAATAAATGGTACTGCAAATTATTATCATCTCGAAGTAGCCGGCAAGCGCAGAGAAAACGCGGCACATTACTACCCAAATCCTAACCCGAAAGTCAAATCAATCCAGAATTTCATTGGTTTCGATGATGATGTTGAAATACGTGATTGAAATTTCTTCCGAAGTGTAACCAAACAAGGTACTTTTGCATCTATTCTGGGATGCACTTTTTTTATACACGCACTTTTCTTTTTCTTTTGTTGCTTGCTGGATTTACAGGTCCAGCATCAGCGCAAGTAATTCGTGGAAAAATCACCGACCAAGCTGGTGAAATCGTCCCATTCGTTTCGGTGTACTTAAAAAACTCCACTTTTGGCGTTTCGGCCAATCAAAAAGGCGATTATTTACTTCAAGTAAAACCAGGTAATTACACCTTGGTATTTAGCCTCGTTGGATTTCAAAAAGAAGAGCGCGAGGTAAAAATCACTTCCAGCCAAAACGTAACACTGGATGTTATCCTGCGCGAAACCACAGAAATGCGCGCGTTAGAAATTTATTCCGACAAGCGGGATATTGCCAATGAAGTTGTTGGTTTGGCGCGTGAAAAACGAAGTGCATTCGCCAACAAAGCGCAGTCGGTTGCATTTCGAACCTATATGAAAATCTCGCTCGAGAAAGAAAGTCCGATCGATTCCCTCACCATCGACTCACTCGCCACCAAAGACTCGCTCAAAACTTCAAAATCGGATCTTGAAGCAATCTTCAAAAAAGAACGTCTCAATCTCATCGAATCCATTTCGGAAGTGAAGGTTTCACCGAAAGGATTTCGGGAGTACATTTTAGGATTCCACGACTATGCTGAAACAAAACCATTCACAGGGGTTTCTGCTCGGATGGGAATGGAAATTGGCGAAAACAACATCGCCCCAGAACCTCAACAAGAAGTAAATCCATACTTACTAACTAGCGAAAAAGCTTTTTTGGAGTACGATTTTTATGCGAACTTGATAAGCCTTCCGCAGCTTGCCGACAAGCCACTGCTCTCTCCAATCGGAAACGGCTCGGCACTCAGTTATCGATACGAACTTGAATCCACATTCTTCGAAAACAACCGCAAAATCTACAAGATCAGTGTAAAGCCAATCTTCAAAACCGAAGCGCTTTTCCAAGGCAGCATTTTCATCGAAGACAGCACTTTCGCTCTTACGGCGGTCGATTTAAGCATCAGTCCGTTTGCACTTACATACCACAGTGATTTCCGAATCATCCAAAATTACAAAGAGGTTGAGCATGGTACATATCTGCCATTTCGTAGAGAGTTTATTTACACCGTGAAGGAAGGAAAAACAACTTTTCATGGTTCTACCAGAACAGACCATTCAGAATTTTTAATTAATCCAACTTTCTTAAAAGGCACCTTCGGAAACGAAGTCCAAACCTACAACGATCTTGCATTCGACCGCGACTCCAGCTACTGGGAAGCAAACCGAACAATCGCAATGAAAGACAGCGAGATCAAATACATTGCGCTATGCGACAGTCTCAAGAAGTATTACAGTAGCACAGAATATCTCGAAGAAAAGGATTCTGCATACAACCGAATTACCTTCTGGGACGTCACCCTGAGCGGCATTGGCTACCGAAACCGAAAGAAAAACTACAGCTTTTACATCAACCCGATTATCGCTCAGTTGGTTCCCTTCGGAATTGGTGGTTACCGACACAGATTGGGCGGCACGTACACCAAAGAATTCGAAAATGCCAAAGTGCTTGAAACCACTGGCGACATCGATTATGGATTCACAAACAAAGACATTCGCGGCAAAGTTGGCGTAGGGCTCACATACATCCCCAAGAAATTCGTGCGGACTTTTATTCGAGCTGGCGATTTTTACGACATGATCAATACATATGCATCACTTGGCTCTATTTTCAGTCGAAGCAATTATGTTCGATCTCAAACTTTCAGCATTGCCCAGCGAATGGAAGTGACCAATGGTCTGTTCGCTGAACTTACTCTCGAATATTCCGATCAGAAACCAATCACCGATATTAAGCTCGAACAATGGTCGTCGGATGCATTTGGAGAAGTAAACGAACCCATCGACTTTGTGCGTTACCTTAAATCAGAAATTCGCCTCGACGTAAAATATCGGCACAAGCAGAAATTCATCATCAAGCGAAACAAGAAAATCATCCTTGGCTCCAAGTGGCCAGAATTAAATTTCGTTTACCGCAAAGGCATTCCCGGAGCATTTGGCAGTGAAGTAAATTTCGATTACCTAGAGCTTGGCATCAACCATGAGTTCAATATTGCCAGAATTGGTAACGCTTCTTGGAACGTACTTACCGGCAGTTTCGTGAACCAAAAAAACCTCAGAATTTTAGAGCACCGTTATTTCAGAGGTTCCGATGCTGGCTTTTTCTCCGATCCAGTTCGTTCATTTCAGCTGCTCGGCCCAACACTCGAAACATCGAATTTCTTCTTCCGCGCCAACTACATGCACCAATTTGAAGGCCTGTTTTTGAATAAAATTCCGCTCATCAACCGCCTCAAACTAACCGAAGCAGCCGGAACAGGAATTCTCATCATTCCCGAAAAGAAATTCGCACATTCAGAATTTTATTTTGGTATTCAACGACCCTTCCGAATAAAACAACAGCGTTTCCGAATTGGAATGTACGCTGTCACAGCCGATAGTGCATTCAAAAAAGCCGTGTTTACTTGGAAAATTGGTATCCAGTTTTACAACAACTACACAAAAAGGTGGAGTTTCTAATTTTCCCTCCGGGGAAGATGACCGAAGCGTTAAATTTTACTGCAAGTCAACCTCACCAGCACCCTGCCGAATGAGTTCGGGCATTTGTCCAGTACAATCGATCACCGTGGAAGGCAACAGCGAACCGTAACCACCATCAATCACAAGATCCACTAGGTCTTTGTAACGCTCATGAATCAGTTCTGGATCGGTGGTATATTCCACAATTTCATCTTCATCATGCACAGAAGATGAAATGATTGGGTTGCCCAATTCTCTCACAATCGATCTACATATTTGGTTATCCGGAATACGAATCCCAATCGTTCGTTTATTGTTTTTAAAAAGCTTAGGAACCGAATTGTTGGC
>CANHIS010000067.1 GCA_947460255.1 Bacteroidota bacterium | reverse complement strand
GGTTGAACTTTCGGCATCCGCCGGAACGGCTTACAGCTGGTCGAATGGAGCTACTACGCAAGCAATCACTGCATCTGAAAGTGGATCATACTCTGTATCAGTTACCGATGCCAATGGATGTAACAGTTCGGCTTCTGCAACAGTAACCGTTTTCACACCTGCACAAGCAAGTATTTCAGCATCTGGCCCACTAAGCTTCTGCGCTGGTGGATCGGTTCAACTTTCGGCTTCCGCCGGATCGGCTTACAGCTGGTCGAACGGAGCTACAACGCAAGCAATCACTGCATCAGAAAGCGGATCATATTCTGTAACAGTTACCGACGCAAACGGATGTACAAGTTCGGCTTCTGCAACAGTAACGGTTTTCACGCCTGCACTAGCGAGCATTTCTGCATCAGGACCACTCAGTTTCTGCGCTGGCGGATCGGTTGGGCTTTCGGCTTCCGTTGGATCGACTTACAGCTGGTCGAACGGAGCAACTACGCAGGTAATCACTGCATCTGAAAGTGGATTATACTCTGTAACGGTAACCGATGCCAATGGATGCACAAGTTCGGCTTCCGAAACAGTATCGGTGTTTGCCAATCCAACTGTAGATGCAGGAACCTACAGCAGCGTTACAACCAATGACGCTCCAGTAGTTCTTGCAGGAAGTCCGATGGGTGGCACATTTAGCGGATCCTTTGTAACCAATGGAACCTTCAATCCAGCTTTAAGCGGCCCTGGAACTTTTAGCTTCACCTACAACTTTACAGATGCCAACGGATGCAGCGCTAGCGACGAAGGAAGTATCGAAGTATTGCCAGGTTGTGCTTTATCGGTTGGAGCGGTTTCAGGTCCAACCAATAGCTGCTCACACCAAGGAACCACAGGCGTGAATGCTACATACAGCGTAACAGCAACAGATGCAACAAGTTATTTGTGGACCATTCCATCAGGGGCAACCAATGTGAGCGGACAAGGAACAGCATCGATCAGCTTTAGATTCTCTTCAACATTTACAACAGGAAGTGTATCGGTAGTTGTTTCAGGTTGTAGTGCAAGCGAAACACGCAGTATCACTGTTACTCGTGCGACACCAGCCACACCGGCTGCAATTTCAGGACCTGCGAATGTTTGCGCATTCAGAGGCACATCTAACTTGGCAACATATAGCATCGCGCCTGTAGCGAATGCCCTTTCTTACACTTGGACAGTTCCTGCAAACGTTACCTTGTCAAGCGCAAATGGAGGAACAAGTATTCAGGTTTTGGTTGGAAGCGCATTTACTTCTGGAAACATCACAGTAAGAGCAAATTCTGGATGTGCAAATAGTTCTACAAGAACCTTCGCATTGAATACAAGTTTGCCATCAACACCTGGAACAATTTCAGGAAATTCACGTGGTTGTCCGGGCGATGTTAGAACCTACACCATCGCCAACGTGAGTAACGCAACAAGCTATGCGTGGACTGCTCCAACTGGAACGACCATCATTTCAGGAAACGGAACAACCAGTATCCAATTGGCATTTGATGCAGGATTTGTAGCTACTGCAAACTTGAGCGTTCGTGGAGTGAATGGTTGCGGGCAAAGCGCAGTACGAACACTCTCATTGAGCAGAAACACCCCAGGAACACCTGCAGGAATTGTTGGACAAGCCACTGGAATCTGTGGTATCACGAATTTGAATTATTCGGTATTGAATCCAGTAGCTGGAATGACCTACAATTGGACTGCTCCAGCTGGAGTAACGATTCAGTCAGGACAAGGCACATCAACGATTTCGGTGAGCGTTGCACCTACGTTTGTGTCGGGCAATCTTTCTGTAAACGCATCGAATACTTGTGCTACAAGCACCAATAGAACAGTTGCATTAAGTGCACGCACCGCAACACCGGGAACGATCTCAGGAACGGCTACTGGAGTTTGTGCAGGAACGGTTACGACCTATACGGTGAGTGCATTGGCTGGAGCAACCAGTTACTTGTGGACGGTTCCATCGGGTTGGGTAATTCAAAGCGGACAAAACACAAACTCGATTTCAGTTTTAGCAGGAACCACCGGAGGAAGTATCACTGTGCGTGGTGTTAACGCATGTGGCAACAGTACCACAAGAAGCTTAACGGTTACGGTAGTGAATTGTGCTAGAATGGCTATGGATGAAGGCACAGAAGGCACAACTGAAAATTCTGAATTGATCGTTGAGGCCTACCCGAATCCATTTGATGGTTTATTGAATGTTCGCGTTGATGGCTTCACAGCATCTACACTTCAAGCAGAAGTATTTGACTTGAGTGGAAGAAGCGTTTATCAAGCTGTGATTACCAACGAGCCAATGGTTTCATTTAATCCACAGCTCGAAGCCGGTGTGTATATGCTTCAAATTAGCGATGGAGCATCGGTGCGCAAGAGCATCCGAATTGTGAAAGTGAATTGATCGAAAAGTAAACATTAAAAATCCCGGGAGTCACAATGGCTTCCGGGATTTTTTGTTTGTTGTTGGATGAATTACACGCAGTGGATGGTTAAAACGTGTATTATCCTTCCAAGCCTTTGTGTTTTCTTGGGATATACTTTGGTCTCATCTCGAACACTTGGTCTGGATTCCCGATTTGAGGAAGTATTTCAGACAGCTCACATTTAAGTGCTGCTGCGATTTTCAATAAAGTAAGCAGTTGTGGATTGCTTTTCCCGTTTTCAATGACTGATAAATTAGGTACTTCCATGCTTACTTTAAAGGCTAAATCTGCCTGCGTCATCATAAGCACTTTCCGACGCTTGGCAATATTTTGTCCAAGTTGTACCAAATAATCTTTGTCGGATTCAATCATGCCGCGAATCAACAGGGATGTTCGCAGACATAAGTTATGTATTTACATTACTTTGGGTGAAATAATGCAATTATTTTGCAGTCAAATTGTCTTGTCGAATGCCTTTAAGCATACTGCGCATGAGTGTTAGCGCCTATGCGAGTGTGGTTTTATGCATGTTAATTATTGTTAAGGCTTGCCTAGGGCAGATCAAGGAATTCGACCGATGGTCAACAAAAAACTACAGCAGTATTAAGCGCGCACATAGTCATGAGTGCTAATGCTTAATTCATAAATGGACAAACTTGAACTGTTGCATATAAAAATCGCTGAACAACCTTTAGAACTTGATTAATCGCTAATTATCAGTCACTTTTTCCTTGCTGCAGAATTTAAAACTGAAACACCCGGAGTGATGCGATATAAGTTATTGTGTATTTACGTAATATCTTTGCGGTTGTTTTTAAAAACCTAACCTTAAAATGAAAACAAAAGTTTTACTTACGGCTTTATTGCTCTTATCGAGTCTGAGCATTTGGGCACAGCTACCTTCTTATCTGCCAGCCAATGGCTTAGTAGCTTGGTACCCATTTAATGGTAATGCTAATGATGAAAGCGGGAATGGGAATAATGGAATTGTGAATAATGCAGAACTGACGCTTGATAGATTTACTAATCCAAATGCGGCCTATGCGTTTTCAACAAGCAACAGTTATATCCAACTGCCATTTACAAGTTTGCAACAATATACATTTTCAATATGGGTATATGATACGAATATTGCTGATACTTCAGACTTTATCACATCCACGAACCTCTTCGGACCAACTGGAACAAATGATATTTATCATTCTATAAACAATGGAGTTATACTATCGGAATATAGTATTCCATTAACCTTTCCACATGGACGGGGTTATGGAATCAGTACGCCTTTGGATGCAGTTAATTTGAACTGGAAACACATCGCAATAACTTATGATGGCCTAACAATAAAACAATTTATAGATGGCGTTCTATCTGCGAGCGGAAGCCCTGGAGTAGCTGCTTTAGGAAATAACATAGGGAATATTCTAATTAGTGGAATTCAAAACTCATTTAATGGCAAACTGGACGATTTCGGTTTCTGGAATCGTGCTCTAACGCAGCAAGAAATCGCAAGTCTTTATACTGTTCAAGCACCTTGCATTAATCCAACAATAAGTTTAACTAACGCCCCAACATGCTCTGTCGATTTGCTTTCTTATAGTCTATCTGTCAACGTGTCGAGTGGAACAGTTACTAGCACGGGAGGTACAGTTACAAATACTCAAGGAAACAATTGGTTGATTTCTGGAGTTCCAAGTGGAACCGACATTGTTTTAACGGCAAGTTCAGGGAATTGCACTGAAACGTTGACCATATTCGCACCGAGTTGCAATTGCCCAGCAATTGAAAATGCTATTAGCTTGGGTGATAGATTTTTCTGTGCAGGAACTACAATTCCAAATTTGGGAGTTCAAGTTGCAGCGGGAATTGCGTTCGATTGGTATAATGCAGCATCGGGAGGATCAATATTAGCAACCAATACAAACTACTACTCTCCTTCAACAATGGGGGTATTTTATGTTCAAGCTCGTGACATTTCGACTGGTTGCACTAGCTCTACTAGAACAGCAATTAACTTAATAGAAAACGCACTACCAGTAGTTACTGAGTCATCTGACCAAGTTATTTGCACAGGTGAAACTGCATTTCTTAATTGTGCCGGAGCAGTGATTTATGAATGGACAGGAACAGGCTTGACGTCCTTTTCTGGATCTACTGTTAATGCCTTGGGGCTAACTGCCGGAAGTTACACATATACAGTAACTGGGTCAGATGGAAATGGATGTAGTAGCCATGCCGAAATCAATGTGGTGGTTAACCAACCAAGCGCAACAACCGAAACAGAAAGTGCATGCGGAAGCTACGCTTGGAAAGGAAATACCTACACCCAAAGTGGAGCGTATACATGGACGGGAACGAATGCTGCAGGATGTGATTCGGTGGTGACATTGAACTTAACCATTTTTGAAAATACAACATCCACAATTGAAGTAAATTCCTGTGGTCCTTACGAATGGAATGGTATTGTTTATTCTAAAAGTGGAGCATATACTCACTTGAATTCATGCGCGTCTCAAACATTATTGCTTCACATCAATGAAATTACAGAAGTGAATGCACAGATAAATTTAGGCGAATCTTATGACTTTAATGGCAATGCTTATTCTGAAACTGGCGTTTATTATGACACCATTCTGAGAGCAACTAATTGTGATTCAATTGTTAAACTAAATTTAATTGTTAATCAAAATTCTGAATGTGGTATTACCACTTCAAATGATTCTGTTTGTTTCTTTCAAGAATGCGAATTGAGATTAATGGATTTTAAACCCTCGATATTTACAATTAAACCTGAATTAATCGAATATGCATGGGGAGGATATGATTTTAATTTTAATTTATTAACTCCTATCCCTGCCTATGGCTTAATTAGTGGAATTGGAAATTTTAATTCCTTAGAAGTTGGAGTGGTGTTTGGAGAAAATGAATTACCGAATTTAGCAAACGCATTGATGGTTGAGTATACATTTTCACAAGACGGTAAATTTGGTGTGAATTTTAATCCTGATTTCAATATTGATGTTAACAAAATATATTACTACAGAGCTTTCTACATAGCAGGCGAGGATACAGTTTTTTCTCAAAACTATCAGGCTTTAAGATTCTATTCGAATGAACAATTTAATCCGCGAATTGAATACGGGGAACTAAAAGATATTGATGGAAACAATTACAAAACGGTTAATATTGGCAACCAATGCTGGATGGCCGAAAATTTAAAAACGAATCTATTTTCAAATGGCGATTCATTAACAAATGATATTAGTCAATCTTTTCCTCAGGCAGGGAACGGTTTTTATAATCATCCGAGTATTCAAGATGAGAGGAATGTTTGTCCAGTAGGAACTCATGTTCCAAGTAATGAAGAATGGAGTACCTTGTTCAATTATACTATCAATGATGAAATAAATTATAATTCCGGAGTAAATACCGCAACTGCACTCCAATCCAATTTGCTAGATAACTTTTCACCAACATATTTCCCACGAACTAATTCAAGTGGCTTTTCGGCAAATACATTGGGGGATTATTACGAAGTTTTTTGGTCATCCACTCCATATGATAGTATTCAATATGAAGGTAAAAAAATTGTTTTTTACCGAGGAACTCTATTCTCCCCAAGAGCAGCTGGATTAAGCGACTTCAACACGGGGGGCGTTGCGTCTGCATTGAATAGGATTAGATGTTTAAGTGATGCAGTTATATCGGAAAACCAATTCCCTTTGATTTTAACAACTCAAGCTCTTTCACAAATTAATGATGAGTATGAGATTACGGTAGAATTACAAAATGATAATAATGCCGAATTATTTGAAAAAGGCGTTATTGTTTCAACCTACACCAGTATAAATGGTCTTTCTATTGGTTTATTTCCTGAAATAGATGAAACCCCGTTCCCTTATGTTGACGATTTCAAAATAATAAAGGCAGGTTCAAACGCTGAAAATTTCAGTTTAGCTTTAGAAAATCTATTGCCAAATATGAAATATTATACCCGTGCCTATGTTAAGAACAGGTTTGGAGTTAGATACGGAGAAGAACTAACTTTTACAACTTCTTCACAAGCCAACCAAGTCCTCTGGTCTACCGGCGAAACCACACCAACTATTTCCGTTTTTCCTTCCGAAACCACCACATACAGCGTTACCGTAACCCAAGGAACTCAAATCTGCACGAGTGATGTTACAATTACTGTAAACCAACCAAGCGCAACAACCGAAGCGGTAACTGCTTGCGGAAGCTATAATTGGAACGGAACCACTTATACACAGAGTGGCACCTACACTTTTACAGGCACGAATGCTGCAGGATGTGATTCGGTTGTGACATTGAACTTAACCATTATTCCACAGCCAGCACAACCATCAACAGCTTGTTACCACACTGCAACGTTCAATGCTCAAACGTGCGCTTGGGTGCTAACTGGAAGTCCAGCTCCTGCAATTGTAACCAACGCTTCAGCTTGTGAAAGCTACACTTGGGAAGTGAATGGTCAAACCTATACAACTTCAGGAAATTACTCTTTCAGCAGTAATTGTCAGGATTATACTTTGAATCTGATCATTGCGCCACAGCCACCTCAACCACCAACAGCATGTTACCAAACGGCTACGTTTAATTCACAAACATGTTCATGGGTGTTAACGGGTACACAACCAACTCAACCTGCAACGGCTTGTTACCAAACTGCAACGTTTAACAATCAATCTTGCTCTTGGGTATTAACTGGAAATCAGCCAGCACAACCAGCAACGGCTTGTTACCAAACTGCAACGTTTAACAATCAATCATGCGCTTGGGTATTAACAGGAACTCAGCCAGCACAACCTGCAACGGCTTGTTATCAAACAGCTACTTTTAACAATCAATCTTGCTCTTGGGTTTTAGCTGGAACACAACCAACTCAGCCAGCTACGGCTTGTTACCAAACAGCAACGTTTAACAATCAGACTTGCGCTTGGGAGTTAACCGGAACTCAGCCTGCGCAACCTGCAACAGCTTGTTACCAAACGGCTACGTTCAATCCTACATCATGTTCTTGGGTTGTAACTGGAAGTCCTGCACCTACAATTGTAACCAACGCATCAGCTTGTGAAAGCTATACTTGGGAAGCGAATGGACAAGCATACAGCGCTTCAGGTGAATACAGCTTCAACAGCAATTGTCAGGATTATACCTTGAACTTAACCATTAACCAAGCTACAACTTCAACGGTTAATGCAAATATCACCGAAGGCGAATCGTATAGCTTCAATGGTCAGAACTTAACTGCCGCTGGAACTTACACCGCTACACTTCAAAATGCTGCAGGTTGCGATAGCACGGCGACGTTGTACCTTACAGTACTGCCTAATTCTCCTACTGGATGCTATGCAGCAAGTGTTGTTGATTTTGTACAAGGCTTAAACTCTGATGGATTGCCGGTAGAGCCGGCGCGCAGCAATTCTACGCTTGCGCTCGGTGAGCCCGAGACTGTGGTAGAAGGCATCGTGAACTTCGCGTCGCTTGGTTTTGGTGGCTCCATTACACTTGCTTTTGAAGCTCCAATTGCGAACGGCGACGGTGCTGATATCCGTATCGATGAAGCAACTTGGGGTAATAATCCTTGCAACCGTTACCCAGAAACTGCTGACGTATTTGCTTCGCAAGACGGAATTAATTTCGTTTATCTAGGTCGCAGCTGCCAAGACATGAGTCTCGATCTTGGGCCGCTTTCATGGGCACAATACATCCGCATTGTCGATGTATCGGACGCGCTTTTGTTTCGCGGAGTTTCAGATGGTTATGATGTGAACGGCATCGAGTGTCTAAACGGAACAGCAACATTTACAACGAACGACGGACTAATAGCTTGCAGCCTTCAGGAAATAGTTTCGTATGAATCGGGCAACCGTAAAAACGGGACACCGATAGCAACTTCGCGCCGCAATCCAACAAACGCGCTCGGAGTGCCTCAAAACAACAACGCCATCAACTTTGTAGCATTAGGTTTCGGTGGTACATTGGTGGCTAAATTCGATTACGTAGTATTCAATCAGCCAGGCAACGACCTTCGTGTTACTGAAACTTCTTTCGGAAACCCAAGCTGTAACAATTACCCTGAAAAAGCGCGTGTAAGCGTTTCAATGGACAATGTTATTTGGACTGAATTGGGCGAAATTTGTCAGGACGGAGAGATCGATCTTGGTGCCGTGAATTACGCACAATACATCAAGATTCAAGATGCATCTCCAATCAGCTCAAATAAGTTTAATGGCGCTGCTGATGGTTATGATATTGATGCAGTTGTAGTATTGAACAATGGATGCGGAACTGCATCTGCACGTTTGGCACAAATGGACAACACAACAACACCTGATGCATCGTTGATGGTTTCAGCTTTCCCGAATCCAATGGAAGATTACACCATCGTAAACTTCGAAGGATTGGAAAATGATTCAGATTTCAATTTCCAAATCATGGATGCTGCAGGTCGTGTAATTCGCAGCAACAATATTCGAGTTTCAACTGCTAATCCTACCTATTTGTTCGACGCATCAGAATTGGCGCGTGGAATTTATCAAGTAGTGATTGCGAACGATAATGGTGGCCAGATTATTCGCTTAGTTAAATAAGCTGCCAGAATACCCACTGTTGGTTTGTGGGAAAATTCAAATCCTCGCTTCGGTGCCCTCCGGAGCGGGGATTTTTTTTGATATAGTATTTATAAAAATTCGATGTGCTTTTGTCTCGATTTTACTTTCCAAATCAAGAAGAAAGTCGGGTTTAAATCTGGGAGTGAGAAAGAATTAAAAAGCCGAGGGTTAACAAACCATTAATTCAATCAGAAGAATCTAATCTTTAAGCAAAGCCTAAAAAATTAGAACGCTTTGCTTCACTTGTGATTTCAACAGTTAGACCAACTTCTATTTTGAAATTACACTATAATTCATTTTGAATTTGCACGGTTTTTCAAGAGCTACAAATTGCTCCAAATTCAATCATGTCGGGAAAAGTTCGTGCCTAGACAAGTTAGGAAACCTAGCAAATGAAGTGGTTTGAACAAACCAATTGTTCCAATTTTGGAAACCAACAGGTTTACAACCAAAATACTGAAAAAGAACATCTCGCTAAATCGAAACAAAAAAGCGATTGGGTAACCGACATACCACTTTATCGACTTGGGGCATTTCTTGAATTGGATGAAAATATTTAGGCTGAAATGCAAATGCATCCCAGCCTAAATGATAAACCCTATTTTATAAAAATGATGATTTTACTAGTATGTCAAATTATAATTAGTACATCCTACAGAAGCATCGAAAGTAACCGTGCCAGTCCAGATTTCATCGCCGATATCGTCAATGACTTTGTAGCTTGCTGTTTTAGTTTTTGACTTGCCTAGATCGAACGTTTTAGAAACTACAGATGATTGACCACAATCTGGCGAAGAATTGAAAAACACGCTTGATGCATAAGAACCGATTACCTGATTGTCAAGATAAAAGGTCAGGCTGATAATATCGTCAGCCAAAAGATTTTGTGACGTCTGTTGATTGTACCAGAAATTAACGCTAGCACTGTAAGAACATGTTCCATCGTCAGTATCGGCATCTGCATTGAAATTATCTGCAAAACCATCGGTACAACCTTCTTTTTTACAAGAGGGCAATGCCAGAACAGAGAACAAACCTAGTGTGATGAGGAGGAGCTGTTTTTTCATTATTGAGAATATTGGTGGGTTAGTTATTTAAATTTAATGGCGTCACATTTACCCATATCGTTGGCGATAATTATACCGTCAGCAGAGGGAAACTTTTCTTTGGTTTTCCTTACTAGTTTATTGAACAATAGACTGGGTTTGTCGTCCCAAACCATACCGATTTTATAGGTGCCTACGTAGTCGTATTCGGCTACTGGTTTAGATCTATAGAATACATAAACGCCTTCTTCTTGTTCAACATCAGCGGTTGACTTACTAACTTCATACACTCCCGATTTGAAAGCAATCAGAAAAACGAACAAAAAGGCGCTCAATAGGCCTGCTGCAAAGTACTTCATAGGTTTACATTTATTGGACAAATGTAAACTACACTTTACATATTGACAAGTATTCTTTACTTTATTTAAGAAAAATTAATCCGCCTCTTCTATTTGAAAAAGCGCTTCTACCTGCGAGTCTAGGATTTTGGCTAGTTTCAGCGCCAAGACAGTCGACGGAATATACCGCCCGGTTTCAATCGAGTTAATAGTTTGCCTTGATACTCCAATTTTATCAGCGAGCTCTTGCTGGGTTATGTTATTCTGAGCCCTCGCCAAACGAAGTGCATTTTTCATTGCATTTGCTTCTTTTTGGAATTAAAAACAAGCAGATACAGAATTAACATACTAAACACAAGAGAAAATCCACTCATGCCGATTCCTGCAGAAGGAAATATAGAATCTACAATTACATACAAAACGCCCCAACGAAAAGATAGCTCGAATGCTTTCAGTCGAATCAATCCAACCAATTCATCCTCAACCTTATCTTGGCTTACAGCCACCAAAAACAAACCTGCTAAGATCAAACAACGAATTGCTAAAAATAAAAAGCTAGATTTTTCAAAGTTATCTATTAAGCCTGTAACATTGATTAATGCAGCAGCCGAGAATGCCAAACAAGCTACTACATAACCTGCATATTTAAACTTGACAGGTAAAAGGGCGTTGAAGTTGATCGATTCGCTTTCCATATGAAATTGGTTTTAAAGGATCTTAGAATATTTTGCTAAGTTATTGAATCCACAGATGATCATAAAGGCTCGTTGACTTATAAATGGCCATTCCGTAAAAAGCGAATTTGCAATTGCATTATTCCGCCATCCATCTCACTGCCAAATACTGCTGCTCGGTTTGACCTTTAGTAGGAAAAACTTCAGCCTGCTTACCCAATGCTACAAGATCGCAAAGTGTGGAATAGCCCGCCGAACAAACAATCTTTTCTGCTTTTGAAACTTCGGTGGCGAAACCTTCATCTGAAAGGTTAAGCAATACTTGATCTTCATTGGCTCCTTCTGGAACCTTCCAACCGAGTGCCTTGAAACTTAAATTCTGTTGTTCCGCTCGTGACTTCATGTCGTGGAAAAATCGACTGTAATGCGGCTCTGGTCCTGAAAGGATCGCCAACATCGTTCGTTGCTGCACGGGAACTTCCAATTGTTGAGAGAAGCGTGAAAGTGGACCGATAAATTTCACAGGTGGCAGTCCGTCGAAAGGTTCACTGAGCTTTCCGCTTAAACGGTTTGGTCCTTCGTGATCGGGCACATGGATTTCAGTGATGTTCTTCAGCAGTTTTCGCATGAAATACTTCACCACACGGGCAGCGATTCTTCCACCGAAAGGAGCTATCGGCTGCAGTTGATGGGTGATCAAGACCGATGGAATGTCGGGATGCCAGAGTCCGTAGCGGTTATCGGAAATGATCTGTTGAATTCCTAGTTTTGAAGCATTCTCCAGAATCCATTGGTGCTCGAAATGGATGGATCTATGGATTTTCCAAGCTTGCAGAACCACCGAAAGCCAAACTGGAAGATGGCGGTGGTAACGGATCTCATATCCCCGGAGGGAAACAAACGAAACACCCGAAATGGAACTGCGAAGCCGCGTTTCGAGTGCAGGCGGACAAGCAACTACGACCATCGCGCCTTGCTGCTTGAGTTTTTGAATGATCGGAATGCAGCGTGTGGCGTGGCCCATGCCCCAATCGAGTGGTGCAACAAGAATCGTGGGCCGATGCGGTGCAGACATGCCGCAAGTTAAGCTTCCTTGGGTACATTTGCGGAATGGTAGCATTGATCACCGGAGTGACGCGCGGAATTGGCCGTTCTGTTTGTCTCGGCTTAGCAGCAAAAGGATATTCGCCCGCTTTTGTAGCGCGGGAAAGCAAACATTTAGACAGTTTGTTGGAGCAACTTCAAACCAAACCTGTACTTGTAAAAGGCGATTTACGGCAAGCCGAGGATGTGCTCAAGTTGAATGAAACACTTGCGGCATCCACCGGACTTCCAGACGTTTTTGTGCTCAATGCAGGCATTTTTGATGGCGGATTTCCTTCGGAGACCAATCAAGCAGCAATTGAAAAAATGCTTCAGGAAAATTTCTGGCAGGCCTTCAATACCTTGAAATTTTGGTTGCCTGAAATGAAAAAGCAGCGCCGCGGAAAGGTGATCATCATTGGTTCGATCGTGACCAAAAACCTTCGTTCAAATGCAACAGCTTACACTTTGGCGAAAGGGATGTTAGACACTTGGGCGACCTTGCTGGCCGATGAAATGCGTGATTTTGGCGTGACCATCACCCGCATCATTCCAGGATCGGTAAACACATCAAGTTGGGACGGAATGGATGTGCCTAAATCGGATTTTGTGCAGCCTGAAGATGTGGCCAAAATGATTGAAGCTCTCTTGGAGCAGCCCGCCAATTGCTGGACAGAAGAAATTATCATCCGACCAATCGACAAAAACTGGTAATCAATTATGGGGAAGAATAAACTCCAGCATTTTGCAGAGCTCGACACGTTTTCGCACGTGATTCAGCACATGTATTCGGAAGAAAATTACGACCATCCTTTGAAGGGGAAATGGAATACCGATTTCTTCAAAAAAGACCAACCAATCACCTTGGAAGTTGGCTGTGGGAAAGGTGAATACACGGTTGGTTTAGCGAAAATCCATCCCGACAGAAATTACATTGGCCTTGATTTGAAAGGCAATCGGATGTGGCGCGGTGCTAAAACAGCCTTGGAAGATGGGATGGACAATGTGGGCTTCTTACGCACACAAGCCGATCGGATTTTGAACTTTTTCGCTCCTGGTGAGTTGGCCGAAATTTGGGTGACGTTTCCAGATCCGAAGCCCAAAAAAGGCAATGCTCGAAAACGCCTTACCAGCAAGGAAAGTAGCGAACGATACAAGCAATTGTTGCAGCCTGGTGGGTTGATTCACCTCAAAACCGATTCGGACTTCAACTACGAATTCACCTTGGAAACCATCCAAGAAAACAACTATGAAATCGTAAGAAACAGTAACGACATCGACCGCGATTTCCCCAATGATGAATTGGTGAAAATAAGAACGCATTACGAAATGATGTTCCGAGCGAAAGGTGTTCCGATCAAGTTGATCAGTTATCGACCATGAAAGACAAACGCAATCAGCAAGACTTCTTCGACTTGGTGTTTCAGGTAGTTCGCCAAATTCCTGAAGGAAAAATCACGAGCTATGGTGCAATTGCTAGGTACTTGGGCACGGGAAGCTCTGCCAGAACTGTTGGTTGGGCGATGAACGCCTCACATCATCAAAAAGAATACGTGCCAGCGCATCGGGTGTTGAACAGAAACGGACAATTAACCGGGAAGTTCCATTTCAATCCGCCAGAAAGCATGCAACAAGCACTTGAAGCAGAAGGAGTTGTAGTGGTTGAGGACCAAGTTCAAAACTTCAAAAACCATTACTGGGATCCTGCGGTTGAGTTGGCCCTTTAACAAAACCACAAGGGGAATCACTATGTTTGCAGCCTAATTCGGGTTTGCAGAGCCTGAACCAATGCCTGATATGGAAATCAAGAAATTATCGATTGTCATTCCTGCTTACAATGAGGCAGCCACGATTCACCTAATTCTCAACAAGGTGAAGGCGGTAAACTTGGTTCAAGGTATTTCGAAAGAGGTAATTATTGTAAACGATTGCTCGAAAGACGCGACCGAAGAAGCCGTTCTGCGGTACATGAGCGAAAACCCTGACCTCAACATTCAATACTTCAAACATGAAGTGAATCAAGGAAAAGGTGCTGCACTTCACACTGGAATTAGCAAGGCAACTGGTGAATTTTTAATCATTCAGGACGCCGACTTAGAATACGATCCCAAAGAATACAACAAGCTGCTGATGCCCGTTTTGGATGGATTCGCAGATGTTGTTTATGGTTCTAGATTCATTGGAGGAAACCCGCACAGGATCTTGTTTTTCTGGCATACGATCGGAAATAAGTTCTTGACGATGTTGTCGAACATGTTTTCTGACAAGAACCTCACCGACATGGAAACTTGTTATAAGCTCTTCAATACGAAGATGATACAAGGCATCAAGTTGAAGGAGAAGCGTTTTGGATTCGAACCAGAAATCACCGCAAAAATCAGCCGAATTCCAAAAATCAGAATGTACGAAGTGGGGATTTCCTACTACGGAAGAACTTACGAAGAGGGGAAGAAAATCGGCTGGAAGGATGGATTCAGAGCGATTTACTGCATCCTCAAATACGGTTTGTTCAAGCGATAGACTTACAAATCTCGAATCAGCTGAATAGCATTTTGGATTCGATCTTCACCGTTTCCGCGAACAATGGCAAACGGTCGTTTTGATTGCTGGAGTGCTTCCAAATATTTCTGAAACAACACTTCTCGCTGGTGCGGATGCTCGCGCAATGGATCGTCTTCCCAAGGCAAATCGATGTCCATCAAAAGCGTGAAATCGTATTGCTTGCCTCGAGATTCTTCGATAATCCACTGAGGACACTTCCCAAAAACATGTTCCATCCAAATCCGCATCACCAAAAGATCGGTGTCGCAGAAAAGAAATTCATGTTGCGCATCGAAAGCAGATAGCTCGCGTTTGAGTTGTTCACGCGCCATGAATTCAACATCCTCAAATGTGTAACGATCAGACTTCTTGCTCAGAAATTCTCTAGCAAATTCAGGAACCACAACGCCTCCGAAGTGCAATTGCAAGGCTTTGCAAATACTCGACTTTCCTGTTGATTCAGGTCCGGTGATGGCAATTTTTTTCACGCTGCTCGAAGTTCGCGTTTCCAATGAAAATAACCATACACGGCCATCGCGGTAAAAAACAGGTAAACTACTGCCGTGATGTGCAGTTCGCGGTAAAAATACAGCGCCGCTGAAACCAAATCTACAACGATCCAAGCCAACCAATTTTCTACAAAACGCTGCGCCATTAAAAGCGTGATGACCAATCCAGCAGCTGCCAAGGAAGCATCTAAGTAAGGCACTGTTGAATCAGAAAATCGGTCTAGAAAAGAACCCGCTAGAAGGCTCAGAGCGGAAGTCGCCAGTATAGAAATTAGGAAAGTGCGAAACGGCATTCTTTTCACAGAAATTTCGTCCGGAGATGTTTCATTTTTCCATTTCAACCAGCCGTAAATGCCCATGAATGCGTAAAAAATCTGCAAAACAGACTCGGCATACAATCCCGATACAAAGAAAATTGCGGTGTAAATGATCGAACCAACAAAGCCCATTGTCCAGCCATGCAATTGTTTCCTTGAAGTGAGCCAAACACCGATCAGCGCCACGGCGGCAGCAAGCATTTCGGTATAAAACAACAGATCTTGGTTCATGATTCAGGTGCCGAAGATAACTCAATCGAGCCAGAGCTTGCGGTATGCACCATCGGGATCGTACATGTCGGCCTGACGAGCAGTATTGAAGTACCGGTTTTCGCGCGGATCATTCCCAACGCCCGCCACATAAGCCCAATTTCCCCAATTCGAATACACGTCATAATCGAGTAAAACGGCTTCGAAATACCAAGCGCCCAAACGCCAATCCATGCCGAGGTCGTGCACAAAATAACTCGCCACATTCTGTCGACCGCGGTTGCTCATAAAGCCCGTGCGCTTCAGTTCGATCATGTTGGCATCGATAAATCTGTTGCCCGTTTTGCCATCAATCCACTTGTGGAGTTTCACGATGTCGAGACCTTGAGGTTGCTTCTGTTTTCGGGCTGTGATGCCTTCGAGTGAGAACAGATCGGTGCCAAATTTCTCCATCACCAAGCGGAAATAGTCGCGCCACAAAAGCTCGAAAATCAACCAATACGTGCTGTCGTTTGCGATGCGGCTGGCTTCGTATTTTTTCACTTCGTGGAAAACCTGCCGGGCGGAGAGGCATCCGTTGGCCAACCAAGCACTAAACTTCGATGAATAATCGGCGCCAATGAGACCATTCCGGGTTTCCTTGTAATTCCGTAAACTGTCGGATTCCCAAAGATAGCTGTGCCGCCTTTTTTGGGCTTCGGTTTCGCCACCTTTGAAAGCAAGTGCACACCTAGGATCTAATTGCACATCAGAAAACTGCGGAACAAATTCCGATTCTTGATGCGGAACCACCTCAACTTTTGTTGGTGTTGGGAAACAATCGCGGATTTTCAATCGGGCTTCGACTCGTTTTCGGTATTGCGTAAAAATGTCGGGAAGGTCATGAAGATCAAACGGAAGATCGTCGGGATGAATCATCGATGCGCCAAAGAAATACTTCCATGGAACCTGAATGGCTGAAAGATTCCGCTCCAGCTTCCTTTGTTGCTGGCTCTCGTCATGCGCTGCTTCAGCTTGCAGGAAAACCTCATCGATACTGTATTTGCTGCACAATTCCGGGATAACATCTTCCGGCTTGCCCGGCAAAACAATTAACGACGTGTTCCAATTACGCCAATGTTGATCGAGATTTTGGAGCGATTCGAGTTGGAATTTTCTCCTGAAGCCAGGTATTTCGGGATTTCCGGGAAGGTATTGACTGTAATCGGTTGGATGATCGACGTAAACGGGAAGGATTTCTGCACCCGAAGTTACTGCTTCATGAAGTGCTTCATGGTCGCTGATTCTGAGATCGTTGCGGTACCAAAGGAGGATTTTCTTCGCCATATTCGAACTTAAGATTTAGATTTTCGACAGCGGTCGGAACAGAATTTCACTTGGTCCCAGTCGCGCTCCCACTTTTTTCGCCAAGAGAAAGGCTTTCCGCAGGCTGCACAAATCTTTTCGGGCAGATGTTGCTTCTTTACTCCTTTCATTCTTCGGCGTTACCGAGTGCTGCTTTGTAGGTGGCAATGGCTCTGTCGCGCGCCATTTTGTGGTCAACGATGGGCTTGACGTACTTCCAAGGATCGTTGAATTCGGGCACCCATTTTCTGATGTAGATGCCTTGCGGATCGAACTTCTCGGTTTGAAGCGCTGGATTAAACACCCGAAAATATGGCGCCGCATCGCAGCCAGAGCCTGAAGCCCACTGCCAGCCACCATTGTTGGACGCCAAATCAAAATCTAGCAATTTCCGGGCAAACCAAGCTTCACCCAATCGCCAATCGATGAGCAAATGCTTGGTGAGGAAGCTCGCCACAATCATCCTCACGCGGTTGTGCATGAAGCCCGTTTGAGCCAGCTCGCGCATTCCTGCATCCACGATGGGATATCCGGTTTTCCCTTCGCACCATTTCTTGAAAGATTCGGCATCATCGCGCCATTGAATTCGATCGTATTGTGGTTTGAAAGCGGATCCGTTCACGGAAGGAAAATTGGCAAGGATCATCTGATAGAAATCTCGCCAAATCAGCTCATTCAACCACGTCTCGCTCGTGTGAAGAGCTTCGCGGGCAAGCATTCGAATCGATACTGTACCGAATCTTAAGTGAACGCTCAATCTTGTAGTTCCACGAACCGATGGAATGTCGCGTTTATCCTTGTAATTCTTCACAATATCGAGGTTGAGCGCGCGTGCTGGAATTTCGATGGGTGACTTTTTGAAACCCATTTCTTCCAAGGTTTGCACTGCGCTTCCATCCCACTTGTGGAAATTGTGGAAGTACTTTTCGGTCGGATAAGCCTTGAAAGAATCTTCGTTTAGTGCGGCCTTCCATTTCCTAGAGTAAGGCGTGAAAACCGTGTAGGGCGCTCCATTGTCTTTCACGATTTCCAACTTTTCGAAGATCACTTGGTCTTTAAAAGTGAGCAACTTCGCTCCGTTTTGCGCTAAGATTGTATCAATCGCACGGTCGCGATCGGCTGCATAAGGTTCGTAGTCGTGGTTGGTGTAAACCGCTTCCACCTTGTATTGGGAACACAGCGTTTTGAAGCAATCGGCAGGAAATCCATAAAAGGTTTTGATGCCTGAACTAAGCGCTTGCAATTCTTGGTTGAGTCGTTCAATTTCTCCGTGGATGAACGAAACCCGTCCATCGTCTTCATCTTCCAAACGATCGAGAATGCTGCGGTCGAAGATAAAAATAGGCAACACTGGGAAACCGCTTTTCAAGGCCTGATAAAGACCTGCATTGTCTTCGAGTCGAAGGTCGCGACGGAACCAAAAAATGCTAACTGACTGCATCTTTAGAGGATAGTTTTACGGATGGGCTGATCGGGCTTGGCGTAGGAAAAACGTTGTCCGTTTTGAAGCCCAAAATAGGCGTCCAATCCAGCCACGGCGAGACTGTCTGCTTTTTGGTGCGCCACAAAACCATCTTCTTCGAGGATGTCTTCCCGAAGAAAAATGTGCAGGATTTGTCCAATCACGAGGATAGTTCCATTGCGTTCGATGGG
>CANHIS010000066.1 GCA_947460255.1 Bacteroidota bacterium | reverse complement strand
TATCAATTGTACTGGTGAAGGTAGTTCGTGCTGCATCCGTTACCTGCCAATCGCTGCGATTGTCGGGTCGGTACAACAAAAACAATTTCGATTCATCGGTTACCAAATCTTGGTCTAGCCAACCTGCTGAAGAGCTTGCAGTTCGGCCATTGTAAGAAAACTTCATCGTTGCTTCAAAGCCAGGCTTCAGAATTCCATCTACCTTCCAATAACGGTTCGGCGACAATCGATACATCGCAAATGGCTGCTTAAATGGATCTGGCTTCACCCAAAAATGATCAACCCGAAGCAACACAGAATCCTGAATGGCATTCACATCTACCTCCAAAAGTGCGTTGGTCCATGCGGAATTTGCAGCTGTCTTGATAAACCGCTCTTCGCCCGTTACTGCCTGAGAAATTTTCTCACCACGGTTCAAGTAAACCATCGATGGCACAAAATCAACATCTACATCCACGAAACCTGTTGGTCCACTTAACAAGGCTGATCGGGTTTCAAAACTGAAATCTGGTCGTCTGAAGGTGATTTCAAATGGCACGTTTTGGTAATTGTGGGTATTTCCAGCCGATTTCTGTGCGTAATAAACACGCAAACCACCTTCGATTTCTAGAGTGGAATCTACCTCAAATCCTGCCCAGCCTGGGGTGTCAATCCAATCTGCAAAGAAATCGTCGAGATCCAATCCTGTTGGAGCTTCCAAAGCATCGCGCAAATCGTTCGAATTGGCATCAGCGAAACTGAATGTTTCCATGTAATTCCGCAATCCCACATAGAATAAACTGTCGCCCATGTAGGAGCGCAGAGTGTGGATTTTATCCGATGGTAATTCGTAAGTGTGGTTGCTGTAGGTATAATCGTTCGGAACGTTGCTCAAGGGCCAATATCCACCATCGCGCACGTGTGCGAAATTCAACATAGCCTTGTGGTTCAATCGAACCTCTGCGTCATAGGTAGCTCGAGAAATCAGCCATTCATCGAACAATCGCTCGGTGTAAGATGCAAATCCTTCGTTCAACCACATGTGCGCTGCGGTTTCACAAGTGGCTAAATCGCCAAACCAATGATGCGAAAGCTCATGCGCCATAATGTGCTGATTGCCTGATGCTCCTGCACTCAACAAATCGCGTGGAAATGCAATGTTTGTGGCATGTTCCATCGCGCCTGCTTGAAACGGAACCGACACATATCCCACACGATCCCACTTGTACGGACCAAAATGCTCTTCAAAAAGATGAAAGATCGGCTCCAAGCTCACAAACGAATTCTTCATCGTTGTGGTATCCGCGGCAAGCGCTACCAACTTCACGTTCAGCGCAGGATTCAGCAAACTGCTATAGGTGTAATTCACTTCCTGAAAGGGCGCCACTGCCACCGATGCCAAATAGGTCGGGATCTCTTGATTTAACTCCCAAACCATGGTGCGCAGGTTGTTTTCAACTTCGTTGGATACGAGCAATCCGCCACAGTAAGCCTTCAGGTTCGAAGGGGTGATCACCGAACAGGTGAAGGTGCTGCGTTCTACGAAATTGTCGAAACAAGGAAACCACACACGCCCGAAGTTGTGCGGTATCGCATCGAAGCCAACACCAATATTGTAAGCATAACTGCCCGAAAAACTGAAGCCTCCAAATCCTGATGCATCTTCAATCGGCGTACCTTGATAGAACACTTCCACTGATGATGAATCGTTGGTATTCAAGGCTTCTGAAAGTGTGATGTTCAATTGCGGATCGGTGTGACTAAACACCAAAACGTTGCCGTTCTGCCGGACCGAATCAACAGTTAGGCCTTCCAAATCCAACACAATCGAACTGATTTGATCCACCTTCGCTTTAAAATCTACCACGCATCTAGCATGCAATTCGTTCACTGGAAGTGTCGAAAAATCTAGATAAATCGAATAATGTGTGATATTGATACTGTCGCTTCGCGTATCGATATAATCGGAGGCTTGATTCCTGTTCGATTTTGTCTTGTTGCTGCACTGTGCGGAGGCTTGATCCACAACGAATTGCGATACAAGTAAACTTGTAAAAAGCAGTAAACTTTTCATTTTCATAGATCACAAATTTGCAGAAAAAAACTGGGAGAATAACTGCTCTTTGTGAGCCGAAAATCAGTTCATCAACCTAATTGGATGCTTAAATCTGCTTACAGATATCGCAAATTCCTTCAGCGCTGAGCTGAATCTTCGAAAGCTCAAAACCAACAGGCAAGACCACCATTGGATAATCATCCACTGGAATGCAGAAAACATTCTTGCAATTGTTGCAATGGAAATGCAAATGCTGATCATCGTGACGATGAACCGTACAAGCATCCTGACACATCGCGTAGCGCGCAATGCCATTGCGATCCAATACTTTGTGAACAATGCCCTTTTCTTCTAAGGTGTTCAATGCACGGTACAAGGTTACCCGATCGGCTTCGCCTTTAAATGAATCTTCAAGTTCTGCATGACTTACTGCGTGTTTTCGCTCTTCAATGAAAGAAAGTATTTTGCGACGCACTGGTGTATTCCTTAAACCGTGCTCTTGAAGTAAATGTGCCGAACGATCCATGCTCCAAAGTTAAGGAAAGAAATCCGTGCAACACGATTGCATTTGCAACTTTATTGCTACTTTTGTGCAAGAATTTTTTGAATCCCATCTGTGCTGCGCGGAATTTTACGTTTGGTCCTCATTTGCTTGCTGATAGTGTCGGCAACGCCAAATTATGCGCAAACCGTAACCAACATTTCTGGCACAATCACCGACGAGCAAGGCACTCCGCTTCCGGCAGTTACGGTTTTCATTCACGAGGTGTCGAAATCAACCCAAACCAACAACCAAGGCGAGTTCAACATCTCAGGCATCAAGCCGGGAAACTACCATCTTCACTTGCATTTAATTGGTTACAAGGCTGCTGAAATCGACCTAACTGTGGCGGCTACAAACGAACCGCTCAAAATCATCTTGCAACAGGCATCTATCGAGCTGAACAACATCACCATCGAGGAAAGTATCTTGAAATCTGGACAAAGAGAGCAGTCTCAATCCATGCAAGTGATCGACAAAGATTTCATGCTCAAAAACGGCAATGCATCGTTAGTGAAAATTCTGGAAAACATTCCAGGAGTAAGCTCCATCAATACTGGATTGGGCGTTTCGAAG
The DNA here is from genome assembly GCA_947460255.1 of Bacteroidota bacterium. Lineage (GTDB taxonomy): Bacteria > Bacteroidota > Bacteroidia > M30B66 > M30B66 > CAMCXT01. The sequence goes on along the minus strand of CANHIS010000066.1, from coordinate 15,670 downwards.
CCAGTTATCCGTGGAATGGGATTTAACCGTGTGGTGGTTGCCGAAAATGGCATCAAGCAAGAAGGGCAACAATGGGGAGGCGATCACGGTTTGGAGATCGATCAGTTTGCGGTTGACCGTGTAGAAGTCTTGAAAGGCCCGTCGTCGTTGATGTATGGATCGGACGGTATCGGTGGCGTGGTGAATATTCGTCCTGCGCCAGCACCCGAGCTCAACACCACACAGTCGGCATTGCTACTAACTGGCCGTACAGTGAATGATTTCGTGGGTTTGTCGGGCATGACATCTATCAACAAAAACGATAAATTCTTCCGCGCCCGAATCTCTGTGCAAGACTACGCCGATTACCGTGTTCCGGCAGATTCGTTCAACTACAATTCCTACATCCTACCGATCGAAAACGAACGGCTCAAAAACACTGCAGGCCGCGAAAAAAACGCGCAACTCATGGTGGGTACGAGCAAGAAATGGGGATATTCAACGCTCACATTCAGCGTGTTCGACCAAAAAGTGGGATTGTTCTCTGGCGCTCACGGCATCCCGCGAAGCTACCAACTAAAACATGATTCAACCCACAGAGACATCGACCTTCCATATCAGCGTGTGCAGCATTATAAGGCACTGTCGAACACCAGTTTGATGATTGGGAAGCACTGGATGGAAATCGATCTTGGTTATCAGTTCAACCACCGAAGAGAATTTTCATTTCCACATGCACATGGCAAAGGCCCTCAGCCACAAGGAGATCTAGAGTTGGAATTCAAGCTGCAAACCATCACGTCGAACGTGCGCTTCCACTATGAAGGGCAGCACGACCTCAAATGGGTGTTCGGAATCAACAACAGCGTGCAACAAAACCGCATCGGAGGCTTCAGTTTCCTCATTCCGGTCTACAACAATTTCTCCTCGGGAGCCTTCGCGTTTATACGGAAAGAAATTTCCAAGAAGCTGATTTTCAATGCCGGCATCCGCTACGATTACGGGAACATTCGTGCCGACCGCTACATGCGCGCTGTGTACGCAGATTCGGTAACGATTTCGGGCTACGAACAAGCGAGTCCGAATATCAACCGAACCTTTAACAATGCCTCTGGAAGCACGGGTATCTCTTGGTTCCCAGCCGAAAAGCTGAATGTAAAATTCAATTTCGGTTCTGGTTTTCGGATGCCTACAGCGCCCGAACTCACTGCAAATGGAATCCACCATGGCTCGTTCCGTCACGAAATGGGCGACTCCACATTAACTTCCGAACGGGGTTACCAGAGCGATTTGTTGGTGAAATACGCCACCAAAAAGTGGGAGATCAGTGTGAGTCCATACTTTAATTATTTCGACGGATTCATCTTCCTCGATCCAACTGCTGAGTTTTCGTTGCTGCCCGATGCTGGACTTATTTATCGTTTCAACCAAGCCGATGCGATTCACTACGGAGCTGAATTCCAGTCGGATATGCACATCACCGAGCATTTGCATTTTGGTTTGAGCGGACAATACGTTGCGGGCTGGAACCTAGAAACCAGTTACTCGTTGCCGTTCATGCCACCAGCCCAACTCAGATCTGACGTGGAATACGAGTGGGAAAAATGGGGCAAACGCCTCAAGGATGTTTACATCGGGCTTCAGTGGCAGGGTGTTTTCGATCAAAATGATGTGGCTAGAAACGAACCCGAAACACCTGGATTCAGCCTTTTCAACCTCAATTTTGGAACAGGGATCCAAGTGGGGAAACAAACCTGGAAATTGGTACTCAATGTCCAGAACGTATTCGATACCAAGTACTTCGCTCACCTCAATCGCTACAGGATGTTGAACCTTCCAGAGGCTGGGCGTAACGTCATGTTTAGTGTTTTAATCCCATTTAAAAGCACGTTAAAACCATGATGCGCAAACTCTTAGCTCTGGTTCTTTTGCCTGCTTTGTTGTTGCAGTGGTTTCCCGACACCTTGCATGCGGTGTGGCACGACGATGAACATGCGCATACGATCGATATCGCTACCGCGGAAGAGTGCCTTAGTGAAGGACATATTCACTGCGAACACGATCAGGTGTTGTGGATGCCTGCAGAGCCTCATGAGAGCATTCCGTTGCATTGGATAAGCTATGTTTACACAAACAGTTACTTAACGCTGGAAACATCCGCGGTGAGCATCGAACCGCTCAGCCTTGGAGGAAGGGCGCCACCTGAAATGATTTGATCATCAGTCAATTCATTTCAAACTTTAACAAATCAATCATGAAAAAATACATTCTTCCTTTACTTTCAGTCACCCTTCTTTTTTCTGTTTCACTTACCTCTTGCAAGAAAGATGAAGTGGACAATACAGCGCCGATCATCGCATCTGTTAGCGAACCACTTGAAAACGACACCTTATTCACTGGCAATGAGCTTCATGTTGACGCAGTCGTTACCGACGATGTGGAACTTTCTCAAATCAAAATCGACGTTCACAGTGCTGAAGGTCACTCGCATGGTAAAATTGCGGCAGGTTCTTTATGGGAAACAATTGTGATAATGAATTTATCCGGGAAATCTCAAACCATTCACAAAGACATTGAAATTCCAGCAGATGTAGCAGCAGGAAAATACCATGTTATCCTTACAGCGGTCGACAAAGCAGGAAATTCTAGTGAAATCACCGAACGCGATATTATCATCCGTAATTCAAGCGATTTGGTTGCTCCAGTAATTACTGTTACCTCACCAGCTGCTGGTTCAAGCATCACTGCTGGGAACGACTTGTTGATCACAGGAGAAGTGGTGGATAATTTGGCCTTGAGCGCACTTGAAATCAAAGTTTACAGAGGCACTACATTGGTATCAGACAACGACATCGATTTGGCAGCTGCAACTTATACTATCAACCAAGCTATCAGCACCGTTGGTTGGACTCCTGGAGCTTATACCATCGAATTGGTGGCTTACGATGATGTGTTGAACGTAGCCGACATAGACATGGAAATTACCGTGAACTAATCGTTTAAAGTTAAAAACGAAAAAGCCCTGATGGAATCAAATCTATCAGGGCTTTTCAATTTATAGGTTCGTTAAGTGTGTAGAAACTTCTCTTTCAGCAATGCCATTTTGATAGCAGTGGAGGCAGCTTCATCGCCTTTGTTGCCATGAATACCACCACATCGATCGAGGGCTTGTTGCATGTTGTTAACAGTGAGAACACCATAAATCACTGGCGTTGTTTGCGCACTGCAGAGATTCGCTAAACCTTGTGTTACACCTTGGCAGATATAATCGAAGTGCGGTGTATCGCCACGAACAACCACACCAATGCAAATCACTGCATCAGCATTGCTTAAATTCACAGCCATTGTAGCCGCAGAAACGAGCTCCCAAGAACCTGGCACTGAAATCACGCGGACTTTATTGGAATCTGCACCGTTAGCGATTAAAGTTTCGATGCAACCTTTCTCCAATGCCGAAGTGATTTCGCGGTTCCACTCTGCAACAATTACAGTAAAATGAAAATGGTCAATGCTACCTGCATTGACCATTTTTTCTGAAGATAAGTTTTGGTGTGCGCTAGACATTATTTGCCACCTTTTTGCTTGAGCATGAGTTCTGCACGAGCGATATATTTTTCAGCTTCGCGGCCTTCTGCAGACTGGAAGAATTCAGTACGGATTTTATTGTAAGCTTCGAGCGCTTTGGTGTAATCACCTTTTCCTTCGTAAGCCAATGCAGCTTTCATCAAATACATTGGAGTGGTGAAAGAGTTTTCATTCTTACCAGCAGCTTTCACGTACAAGTCGATAGCTTCATCAACCTTACCAAGTTCCATTGTGGCATCACCTTTCACTCCAAGTGCCATAGAAGCTAACATGATGTCATCGGCATCAAACTGATCCATTTGATCAATAGCTTCTTGGTATTTTCCAAGATTCAAGTAACAAACACCTGCGTAATAATGTGCTAGGTTGCTAGTTTGAGTGCCGCTGTAGTTCTCGATGATTGAAAGGAAGCCTTCCGCCTTACCTTTTCCGTTAAGTGCAAGGTTGAAAGAATCTGTTTCGAAATAACGCTCAGCACGGAAAATCGCAGATTGCGCTTCCACCTCACGAGGCTTCACAACATATTGTTTGTAAGCAAAATAACCTCCTACAACTACGATTATACCACCAACAACACCCAATAGGATATTGCGGTTCTTTTCGATAAAAATCTCTGATTTTGTAAGAGCATCCTCAACGTTGGCAATCGGATCTTTGGTTGTTTCGGTTTTCTGAGCCATGGTTTATTTCACGCAAAATGAGGCGCAAAAATAGATTTTTTTTCGAATCAACCACCAAACAATCAAAAGTTCGATGCAATTTCATGCGACGCCCGATTTTGTGGAGAAATTAACTGATTCCAGATCTTCAATTTTCATAGCACCGTTCTATCTTTGCAAAGATGGAACTCAAAAGCCTTTCGTTGGTCAATTTCCGCAGTCACCGCGACGCTGCTTACACCTTTACCAAGGATGTAGCAGTCTTCACCGGGCCGAATGGTGCTGGAAAAACAAACGTGCTCGACGCCATCCACTATCTTACTTTCTGCAAAGGGTTTCTCAATCCAACCGATTCTCAGAACATCCATCTTGGAGAACCATTTTTTCTCATCGAAGGAAAATTTAAGCTCAACGAGAAGAATGAACAGATCACTTGCGGACTGAAACGCGGACAAACCAAGATCTTCAAACGAAACAGCAAGGAATACGCGAAGCTTTCAGAGCATATCGGGTTGTTTCCCTTGGTTTTGATTGCTCCTACAGATATCGTATTGATTTCGGGAGGCAGCGAGGAACGCAGGAAGTTCACCGATACAGTGATTTCTCAATTCGACCGCAACTATCTTGAACACCTCATTCGATACAACAAAATTTTACAGCAACGCAATGCCTTCCTCCGCCAGGGGCAAAGCGACCGATCGATGCTCGAAGTGCTAAACATGCAGCTATGTCGTTATGCACCAGAAATTTACGAAGCAAGAAAGGCATTCCTAAACAAGATTGCACCACTGTTCAGCAAATACTACCAAATCCTCAGTAGCCACAGTGAAGAAGTAAGCTTGGTGTACGATTCAGGACTGAATGAGTATCCGATGGAGGATTTGTTGGAACGTTCATCCGAACGCGACCGCGTGATGCAATACACCACAGAAGGCATCCACAAAGACGACCTAGAAATACGTGTAAACGGCTTTCCATTAAGACGTTATGCAAGTCAAGGACAACAGAAATCCATCCTCATTGCACTAAAACTTGCACAGTTTGATGTGATGGCTGAACTGAAAGGCATCAAACCGTTGTTGTTGCTCGACGATATTTTCGAAAAGCTCGATCAGGAGCGCATCACCGCATTGATGACCTTGGTGAGTCAGCAGCATTTTGGACAGATTTTCATCACCGATTCGCATCCAGAACGTGTAACGGATATTTTAGGCTCAATTGATTGTCCTTACGACCGTTTTAGCATCGAGACACTTCAGCAAACTATCCAAGATTGATTTCAAATGCTGAACAGAATAAGTCAGGATTTTTTGCTGATTTATAAAATAAACTCAAGTATCAAGGCCAATTGATATCGTTCTTCATTGCGATTCATTTGAGTCAACTCTTATCAAGATCATTTGGAAGAATGGCTATGTAGGGAAGAATTCCACTAAAGAAAGACACTTTATAATTATATCTATTTACATATAATTTCAGCACTTGATAAAATATTTATATCTATTTGCATATAATATATCATTCCTTGCTATTTTTGCATGCAAATACATATAATATGAGCCCAATTGCCAGTTTTGTTAAAGCTCGTCGAAAGCAGCTTAAGCTCACACAAGAAAAACTCGCTGAAAAAGCAGGCGTTGCCCTTACAGTAATAAGGAAGATTGAACAAGGGAAAGACAATCTTAGTTTATCAAAAGTTAATCAGGTGCTCCAAATGTTCGGTCATGTGTTGGGTCCAATAAATGAGAATAATGCGTAAAGGGATAGTGAAATACAATAATATTGTCGCTGGCGTCCTTACTGAGGAAGATGAAGGACTCTATCGTTTCGCATACGATAAAAATTACATCGAGACCTATCCAAACCAGTTTATCTGCTTTTCGATGCCTGTTACATTGAGCGTATATAGCAGTAAAAAGCTATTTCCATTTTTTGATGGATTAATTCCTGAAGGGTGGTTATTAAACATCGCATCTGAAAGCTGGAAAATCAATAAAAATGATCGCATGGGTCTGCTATTATCATGTTGCCAAAATGCAATAGGTTCGGTAAGTGTTCATCCAATCAACACAAAACATGATGAATAAGTGTTTATCTTGTTACCAAGCTTTGGATGAAGGCGTAGTAGATTACCATCCGCATTGTGCAAGAGCATTTTATGGAGTGAAGGGCGCTCCTAGTCTACCTTACAATCTTTCTGATATGGAAAGACTCGCTAAAGAAGTGGCTGAATTGTCAATCTCAGTTCCTGGCGTTCAACCAAAACTATCGTTGGGCTGGATTAAAACTACAGTAGAGAATGGGAGCCTAGGCAGATTAACAATAACTGATGCATTAGGTGGAAATTACATTTTAAAACCACAAAATGCTGAATTTCCGCAGATGCCTGAAAATGAACATCTCTCCATGATGTTGGCAAAACTTTTTGAGATTGAAATTGTACCTGCAAACTTAATACGATTGGCGTCGGGCGAATTATGCTATATCACCAAGAGAATCGACAGAAATGAAGATGGATCTAAAAATCACATGATCGATTTTCTGCAAATTCTAGAGCTTGCTGATAAGTATATGGGGACTATGGAAATGCTTGGTAAAAAAATTGGGGAGCTTTCAGAAAATACTTTATTGGATAAGTTTCGATTTTTAGAATTAACTATTTTCAATTATATAATTGGGAATAATGATATGCATCTAAAAAATTACTCGATGTTTTTATCAAAAAATGGTTGGGTACTTTCGCCTTCTTATGATTTATTAAATGTAAAAATCATATTACCCAAAGACAAGGAAGATGTTGCACTTATGCTTGGTGGGAAAAAAGAGAATTTCAACAAGATTTATTTTGATCAATTGGGACATGTTCTAAAATTAAATAGCAAGCAGTTAAGCTCTATCTATCTAAGGCTGCAGAAGTGGATTCCCGAAGCATTGCAATTAATTGATAATTCATTTTTAGACTTGAAAAGAAAAGTCGAATTCAAAAAGATCGTTGAAACGCGGGTGGCTAAACTCATTGAATAATTTAATTTATTTAATAGCTAATTTCATTGATAACTTAGAAACAGAAATTGCAGCAAACCAATCAGTATTAAGTACCTTTAATCCCTCATTATGGCTAAAAGAAAATCCAACGAAAGTCCAGTTTCAGATCTTATCGAGCTGATGATGAGCCAGTACGGATTGTCGGAAGGCTACAAAGAATACAGATTGATTCAGGCTTGGCCAGAAATTGCAGGTGTTATGGTTGCCAATCGGACCTCTTCTGTGAGAATTCAACATGGCATTTACTATGTCACCATCGATTCACCTGCGCTGCGCTCCGAAATGAGCTTCTTGCGTGCGGGTTTGCTTCAACGGTTAAATGAAATTGCAGGCAGCAGATTTCCAATCAAAGACATCGTTTTTCGTTGATTTACGGCTGCGCGTAACGCGGATCGTTGATCATTTCGTAGTCGGTGAGGGTTTTCAAAAACGCCACTAATGCAGCTTTATCTTCAGTTGAAAGTTGCAATCCACCTGGCATTTGAGGCCCAAATGAACCATCCAAAGTTGATGAACTTTTCACTTCATTGTAGTGCTCCACAACTTCTTCCAACGTGTTGAAACGCCCGTCGTGCATGTAAGGCGGTGTAAGTTCGATATTGCGCAAGCTAGTCACTTTGAATTTCGCTCTATCGGATGCTAATCCGGTCACCAATTCACGTCCGAAATCAACGAAATCGGCATCTACATCCAAACCATTGTTGAGATATCGGTCGTTTTCGAAATTATCACCACCATGACAATGTCTGCAATCTGCTCCTGAAGCATCAGGAAATGCTGGATTGTGTTCAGTCATGAATAAAAATCTTCCACGTTCTTCTTGGGCAGTAAGTGCAGTTTCACCCTTTAGATATTTATCGTATTTCGAACGATTAGAAACAATCGAAAACATGAATTGCTCTAAGGCTTTTCCAATTAATTCGGAGGATATGCTTGATGTTCCGAAGGCCTTTTTAAATTGATCGGGATAATTTGAAGAAGCTTGAAGTTCTGCAACCAATCCAGGAAGCATCTGATGCATTTCAATTGGATCTTGAATGGGCATCAATGCTTGATCACGCAGCAAGGTAGATCTACCATCCCAAAAGAAACCATTCGTATTCCACAACAAATTGAATACACTCATGGCTTGGCGTTGCCCTTGAATTCCATCAATTCCCGTTGAAAAACGATTAATATCAGAAAATGCATTCTCCTGCTTGTGGCAACTGGCGCACGACATAGAATTATTTCCCGACAAGAGGTTATCGTAAAAAAGCATCCTGCCTAATTTCACTCCTTCATTGGTTAAAGGATTGTCGGCTGGAATATCAGGAGTTGGAAAAATGCCGTAATCGAGTGTGTATGGCTTGTCTTCTTCGGCGGGAAGTTCTTCCTCTGGTTTTTCATCCTTTTTACAGGCAATAAAAATACTCGATACCAGCAGAAACAATGAAGCGTATTTTACAAGTTTACTGGTCATGGACGAAATGCTGAATTTCCTGCAAAAGCAGCGTCAGTTAATGATTTCAAGAAAGCCACAAGATCATCTTTTTCTTCTTGAGTTAAACCCAATGGCTTCACGAATTGACTTTTATTCGGATGAATTGCACCGCCTGCATTGTAGTGTTCGACAATGCTTTCGAGCGTTAGCTTAGAACCATCGTGCATGTATGGCGCTGTGAGTTCAATGTTTCTCAAACTCGGCACTTTAAATTTCGCTCGATCAGTTTCGACGCCTGTTACACGAAAACGCCCTAAATCAGTGTAATCGGTGTACAATCCGTTGTTCTCAAAAGCATAATTGGTAAAATCAAAACCAGTATGACATTTTGAGCAATTGGTTTTATCGCTCAAAAAAAGCTGTAGGCCTCGTTTTTCTTGGTCGTTGAGCGCATCGAAATCTCCATTTTGGACGTAAGCATCGTATCGAGAATTTCCACTGATTAATGAGCGCTCAAACGTAGCAATGGCGCGGGTAATCACAAATGGATCCATCTCGCGGTTGTAGCTATTTTGTGCAGCTTCAACGTATTCTGGAATTTGCTTCAAACGTTCAGCAATATCAACGATGTTGGTGTTGAATTCATCGTGTTCTTGAATTGGCACCAAAATCTGCATTTCGAGTGTTGGAACTCCACCAGCACGCGTAAAATAAGGATGATAAGCAACGTTAGCGAGTGTAGGCGCATTGCTTCTTCCAACTTTGCCACTGTCGCCTAAACTGAGTGCTACATTGTCGCTGAATGCCAATTCTGGCTTGTGACACGAACCGCAACTAACAGTATTGTTAAGCGATAGCGCCTTTTCGTAAAATAGTTTCTTACCTAATTTCCAACGTTCAATGGTAAATTGGTTGTCGTCGGGAAATTCGATTTTAGGAAACCCTGCGGGGATAGGAAAGACATCTTTGCTGAGTGCGATTTCTGGAGCCTCCTCTTGGCAGGCCGAAAGCACCAACAGCGCAAGAATGCCGCTCAGTATCCTCGGAAGCAAGTGCATTATTCAACAACCACTTTGCTACGAAGCACTTCCTGGTTCAACAAGCGAACCTGAAGAATGTACAAACCACTTTGATCAATCGAAACTTGCTGAACACCAGCTTGCTGAGCAGGCAAATCCATCACTTTACGCCCAGACAAATCGAAGAGTTCAATGGCTTCAACTTGAGCATTTGTGTTGATGAAAAAATTTCCATTAGATGGATTTGGGAACACCTTAAAATCAGCAATTTCTGCAACATTCACACTCAATGGAGAGTTGGCTGCTGCTGAAAAAACGTGGTCTCTGAAATTTTGGATGAGTGTTAGATCGGTTGCTCCAGCGCCATGATCAATTGGACCAGCATTTACGTTGATACCACGAACGGCTTCCAAATAATCAGCATCGAGATTAATGTATACATCATCGCCCGAATTCTCTCCATTCACAACAACGGTTTGCTCAAAATAATTCACATTCCCAAGGCTGTGCATTTCGAATCCAGTCGTCAAATTGGTTCCTGCGAAACCATCCGCAACCGCGAAAAAGTAACCTGCAGCCCAGCCCCAGTGCATCGATGGAGATTGCGGAGCCAACGGATGACTCATCGGCCATTGGTTAGGATCTTGATTGTTAATTGGTGCTGGAACTCCGATATGAAATTTGATGCCTTCAACATTTGTAACATCATATGATCCAAGACTTTGCACTGCATTCATGAAGGCATCAGTCAGAATGTATGTATCTGACGCCACTTGAGTTTCTTGTCCACCATCATGGATAATCGTGAATCCTGACATGTAATACTCTACACGATTAAATTTGAAAATGCTACCCACATCATTGAAATTGGTGGTGCTGTAGTTAAAATTCGCATCCCCAAGTTTGTGCTGTATTGTTAAAATCACATTTTTCTGCGCGATTGAAGCTGTTGACAAACTAAGAATAGCAAGCAGTGTGTAAAAAATTTTCATGTTCGGTGATGTTTGCGCCAAATTTATTGATTTCTGCCGATAATTATGTGGTTTTCTTTGTGCACTAAAGCACTTAAGATTTGGGCGTTGAATGGAGGTATTCTAACTCAATTTCTGCCAATGATTTTTCTTTTGCATCTTGATGAACATGAAGATGGAAATCATTGAGTTTGTGCAGCATTTTCAAAAGGTGGATGCGTTCTTTGGTTTGCAAATTTCCACTTACAATGGCCGATAAAGTATCCATGCCGCTCATCAATTGCAGGGTGAGTTTCTGCCCTTCCGGGGATATACTGAGTTTTCGGCTCCGTTTGTCGTCCGGATTAAATTGTTGTTCCACCAAACCCAATCTCAGCAAACGATTCAGGATTTCCATTCCTGTGGTTTTCTCATGCACGTTGGCTTGGATCAATTCCATTTTGGTGGATGGACCTGAAAAGAGCAGCATGAGTAAATACGGTACATCATCGATCGAACTCAGCGGCGTGTCTTTAAGCAGCTTCTTCCCATATCCTTTCGCATATCGATATAAGTATATGAGGTATTTCGACGATGCCGATTCTACAGACTCACCTGGAAACAAAAAGGGCAAACTGACTTCTTGATGCGTGAACTCCTCTACAAGCCAAGATGAAAACTCGGATACAATTGGAGCTCCTCCAGACTTTCTATAAACCTTGGCTTTCTCCAGTAAAGACTGAATAAACAGATAATCTTCCTCTCCATCAAAGCCTGTATCTTGAACACCTGTTAAGGACATATCTGTACTTCTTTAGATTTTTTTTCTTGGACATTAGAACATTTCAATACCACTTTTGTTCGATGAACTGAAAATATCCATTCACAACTATAAGATCATGTTCAGAATTTACGGACTTATTTTAGCCATCTTCACGCTTACAAACCTTGTTAATGCTCAGAAAACAGGGACTATAAGAGGCGTAATCAAAAACAAGCAAACCCAAGAAACGATCATCGGTGCTACAGTAATTGTAGAAGGATCCCAACTTGGAGCAGCAACCGATCTTGATGGAAACTATCGAATCAACAATGTTCCAGTTGGAAGTTACAACCTGAAAGCCAGCATCGTAGGTTATAAACCACAGTCGAAGTTTAACGTTTCGGTGACTTCTGGAAACGACCAAGTGATCAATTTCGAACTGGAAGAAACAGGCACAGATTTAAAGGAATTTGAAATCACCTTCGACAAGAACAAATCTGCTGCTGCAGTGGATATGGTGACGCCACTTTCGGTACAAACACTCACCACCGAAGAAATCAGATCTAATCCAGGTGGAAACTTCGACATTTCACGCGTTGTGCAAGTGCTTCCGGGTGTTGCAGGAGCTTCATCAGCATCGTTTCGAAACGACATCATTATTCGTGGTGGTGCGCCGAACGAAAACGTGTTCTATTTAGATGGAATTGAAATCCCAGTGCTGAACCACTTCCAAACACAAGGAAGTTCAGGTGGACCTGCGGGAATCCTCAACGTGTCATTTATCGAAGACGTGAAATTGAGCTCTTCAGCCTTTGATGCACGATTCGACAATGCCTTGGCTTCGGTTTTTCAATTCAAACAACGTGAAGGAAATCCGGAAAGGTTCTCGGGAAATCTTCGTTTGTCGTCTACCGAATTCGCTGCAACCTTCGAAGGGCCGATCAGCAAGAAAACGAATTACCTAGTTTCTGCAAGACGCTCTTATCTTCAATTATTGTTTGAGGCAATCGATTTACCGATTCGTCCGAATTACTGGGATTTCCAGTACAAAGTGACGCATAAAATCAACCCAAAAACAACCTTGAATTTCATTGGTGTTGGTGCAATTGATGAATTTGCATTTGGCGTTCCAAGAGAATCAACGCCTGATAAAACATTTGTACTCAATTCTACACCTTCTATTAACCAATGGAATTACACCACAGGCGTTTCATTGAAGCGATTGGTAAAAAATGGATTTGTAAATGTTGCATTGAGTAGAAACATGTTTAACAATGAGTTAGATCGTTTCGAAAACAAAGACGAAGGCAATGAAGATGCGCGAATTTTAAAAATCAGATCTCAGGAAATTGAAAATAAATTGAGAATTGACGTGAATAAATTCGTCAACAATTGGAAGTTCGCATACGGTGCTTCTGCGCAATATGTAAAATTTAACAACGAGCTATACAATAGAGTGGTAAAGGGCGACACGCTTGACAATGGAGTAATTGTTCCACAGATAGCAATAAATTACAATGCCAATATCAATTTCTTCAAATATGGTGCATTTGCTAATGCTTCAAAAAGATTCTTTAACGAAAAACTATTGGTTTCTGCAGGTTTGAGAACTGATGGAAATACATTTACGACTGACGGAAATAACCTCGGACAAACCCTCTCTCCTCGCCTATCTCTGTCGTGGAATATCGCGCCAAAATGGAATATCAATGGTTCAATTGGCGATTATTATAAAATTCCTACTTACACCGTTTTAGGATTTAAAAATAGCGAAGGAAATTTTGTAAATACCAATACGAAATATATCCGTTCAACGCACTACGTGGGAGGTTTCGAATTCCTTCCAAAAGAAGATCTCAGATTTACTGTTGAAGGTTTTTTCAAGCGATACAGCAATTATCCGGTTTCAGTTGCCAACGGAATTTCTTTAGCCAATTTAGGTGGAGGTTTCGATGTACTCGGAAATGAAGCTGTTACAAGCATTGGCGGCGGAGAAACCTATGGTGCCGAATTTTATTTCCAACAGAAATTGGTAAAACGCATTTTCGCAGTATTTAGCTACACATTTGTACGCAGCAGATTCTCTGGAGCAGAAGGAAATCTAATTGAATCATCTTGGGATAATCGCCATTTGGTTTCTGCATTATTAGGCTACAAATTAAAGCGTGGTTGGGAATTGGGCGCGAAATTCCGTTTTGCTGGAGGAGCTCCTTTTACACCGTTTGATACTGACTCTTCACAGGCTGTTTTTGCAACCACAGGACAAGGTGTATTGGATTTCTCTCGATTAAACACTGAAAGATTGATCAACTTTAGTCAGCTAGATATCCGTATCGACAAGAAATTCTATTTCAAGAAATCCACTTTGGATATTTTCATCGATTTGCAAAATGCATTGCGTGCGAAAAATCCTGATATCCCAGATTATTCTTTCAAGAGAAATGCCGATAACACTGGATTTGAGACAACCGATGGTCAACCGTTAAAACAAGATGGATCGAATGGAATTCCAGTTTTCTTGGTGGATGAAACACCGTTTGTTACACCAGCAATTGGGATAATATTCGAATTTTAAATTTGATTATTCAGATTTAAAGAATTTAATCGTACCCTTTTCGGTTTTAATTAAATACAATCCAACGTTTAATAAGGAGATATCGATTTGATTCGAGTCTCCTTTTTTTATTACCGTTCTTCCAGTTAAATCAATCACTTCAGCTGAATTTACAAAATCGGTGAAATACAATTTCTGATTTGCTGGATTTGGAAAAACATTGAAAGAAATCACTTCAGGATTTTCGACTCCCAAAATTTGATTCGTTGCTTGTGGCGTCGGGATTTCAAAGGTAAACCAAACAGCAGAACCATCAGTTAATCTTCCATATGAAAAGTCTTCGCTGATCTCTGGAATCTCAATCGCATCAACCAATCTAGGTGAATTTAATTCTTTGGTGTACAATTTTATTGTTTCGCCTCCGGCTGATAAACTGAAATTCGTGTGATATCGGTTCAACATTTCAACATTATCTGCCCAGAAAATGAGGTGCTGCCCTGGCGTTAAAGCTACGTTTGGAAGTGCGAATTTGTAAGGCTCATCAGCATCGTCACTAAGGAATTTCCCATTTAATGAAATCGGACTTCCGCCAGCATTCCAAAGCTCAATCCAATCATCGTATTGACCATTTTCATCTGCAATCACAGTGGCATTGTCGGTCATTACTTCATTGATGAAAATCTGAGAGTTGCTTTCAGTTAAAAATAATGCTCTTCCATTACATGGCGAAAACACGGCAGAATCAACCATGGCAGCGCGACAATATACCAAATCAACACTTGGAAAATCAGGTAAATTGGAAGTATAAATTCCATCGTTTGCTAATGCATCCGGAAAAATCCCATCATCTTTCATGAAACCGCCATCTGTCCATGAATTTCCATCCAAACTAAACTGGAACAACGTGCTATCGATATCTCCAAATGCAGCAACCATGGCCATCCCAGAAGCGTCTTCTGGAAAATTGTGTTGCAACCAGAATGCACCCAAGCTTTTCGTTGGTACAATGTTATCCAATTGATTTAAAGCAGTGATATTTCGCGCTTCTACGTAGGGAACTATTCCATAATCTACATGACCTCCCCAAGATTGTTCGGCACTTTCAAGAAAATCGTTGTAGGAAAATCCATAATCCAGCCCGTGATAAGGATCAGTTTGAACTGCAGGCGCAATAAGGTCTAGATCATGTTGCGCCATAATCGCCACTGAATCCACATGACAACTGGTGTTGATCAGTTCGTGCATGTAATTGGTAAAACGCGTTTTGTATTGAGGCACTTGCAACAATCGAGTGAACAAAGGTCTTTCTCCCCATGATGGCGACCAAGTGTAGACATTTCTGGTAGTCCAATCTTGACCTAACCAGTCGATTCCGAGGGTATTATCGACATCGTAGGCGATAAACTCCATCAGATCAGTTTTGAGGTTATGGTAGAGGTAGAAATTGTTGTGGTTGTAGATATAACCATCCCAATTGCCAATCAACACATCTAGCGCAGCTTGCTTGAGATAGGAATCTACATTGAAAACCGCTTCAAGTTCGCATGGCAAATTGCTGATGGGTGTCTGGTTGAGAATTTTGATAAAGTTGGCGAGATCGCTGTAATCATCTAAATATTTGTTGGTACTTAAATCGTACACGCGACGACCTTGTGCTTCCAATTTGTAAGCATCAGGATTATTCCCAATAAAT
>CANHIS010000065.1 GCA_947460255.1 Bacteroidota bacterium | reverse complement strand
AGGCAAATAGTTAGATTGAAGTATAACAACTTTCATTCTTTTAGTAGGGCGTTTGCAGACATTTAAAATGAATTTTAAAATTGATTTAATTCATGTTTATAGAAAAAATTAGAACGCTATTTAATATTCAGTGGTTTTCCCAACATCTTCAATGGGTTTCCAATGGCATGCATATTGTCAGGAATGTCTTTTGTTACAACACTACCAACCCCAATGAAAACATTATTGCCAATAGTTACATTATTGGCAATAACAGACCCTGATCCAATAAAGCAATTTTCTCCAACAGTTACTTTGCCAGAAAAAACAACTCCAGGTGAAATATATGAACAACTTCCGATTGTAGTTTCATGAGATACAATAACACTATTATTGATTAAGACACCATCAAAGATTATAGCCTCAAAATCTATATTTGCCATAGGATAAATCATTACACCACTCCCTATTTTGGCTGAACGGCATATATATGCAGAATCGTGAATGCACGTATGAATACTCCGCCCAAGTTGTAAAAGATTAGAAATTATAATTCTTTTTAAATTCAAATGCTTGTAGCCAAGAGCAATTAAAAATGAATAATCAGAAAACTCCTTGTTCCGCCAGTAATCGAAAGGAAACTTTTGAAAATGACTTGAGTTAATTGTATCGTCAAAAATCACAATTTGATCAGCATCCGTTGGACTGAGAATGTTTAAAAATTGTTTGCCCAGTTCACCAAAACCAATAAACGCATATTTCATTGAATTTTATTTATATGCAATGAAACCTATGTACTTAAACAAATGCCTTGAAAGAGGCATCGAACGAAACAAATACTCATGCATTTGATGAGAAACCAATTTTCGTTGTTCGATACCCAATTCTGAATTATTAATCAATTCTGCTTGTCCAACGAACCAATGATAAATAAATGTAATTTTATTAAATCCAACAGACTGCAGTTCTTTTGTAAGAAGTTCTTCGCTAAGGCCCCCTAAATTGTGTTTCTGGTGCTCTGCCATTGCAAATATATTCTTATCAATTCCAAACTCTTTTTCAATTTCTTCATCCTTTTTGAGTACAGCATTTATTTCACGCATTAGAACTGAGTCATATGATCTTTTAAAATCCAAACTTTTTATTGCATTCCAAAAATAAAAACTTGGACTTAAATCTGCATAAAACACCCCCCCATTTTTGAGACTTTTGTAGGTATTCTCAAACGTGGGCCTCATGTCATAAAGATGATCAAGAAACGTGTAAGCGGTTGCAATATCAAAATAGTCAGCAGGTAGTGCGACAGTGCCGGTATCCGAATTAATCAGGTTAATATCAACATTGCCTGTTTTGTCTACTTTATCCAACATTGCTTGTGTAACATCAACGCCGGTAATTTCTGTGGCATAATCTTTCAAAATGTTAATCATGAAACCTGTACCACAACCAAGATCAAGAGCTTTAGTTATTGGAGTTGAAAGGTTTATAGATTTAACAATCCCCTTAACTCTTTCTATACTCTCAGGTCTAAAATGAGGTTCCTTTGCATTATATTCATCTGCCATCCTTGAGTGGACAATGATATTAGCCTCAATTGCATTTTGCACATTTTTATCCATGGTCTGATCTATTCTTGATTTGATTTGTAAAAACGTTGATTTTCAGGCAAGAAAAATTCTTTCAAATTAGTTGGTAATCGAGTATCAAATCCCAATATTCTTCTTGCTTGGTTGTTAAGTCGATTTGTAATGTCATCAGGTACAAATCTAACCCAATCCATTCTTTGTTTCATATATGGCCTGCAAGCATTTAGCGTCAGAGCATGCCTGAATTGACTTGTAAAATTAACTCCTGCAGAATGAAATAATCTTGCGTTGAACAAAATCAAATCTCCTTCTTTACACGTTAAACGCACACTATTGTCATCAAAATACTCCTTGCTGGGCTCTAATTCAGAGTTATGAGAACCAATTAAAACATGTGTTGCTCCGTTTTCAATTGTGAAATCATTAAGTGCCCAAATAACACCTACATTGGTTGGATAATTTGGTATAAATCGAGGGCTGTCAACATGAATTCGAGATCCATAATTAGCTCCGTTTGGAGGTAAGGAAGAAGATGTATATGCATACATAATCCAATGTTCTCCTAAAATAGCACCAACCAACTGTTGCAATCTTTTGTCTTCTAATGTTTTACAAAATATAATATTTTTGCAAAATAAATCATGCATGTGGTATTTATCTAATTCACTGCGGTCGGAGTCTTCCACAGATTGGTAATTTGCAATCGCACTTTCTAAGTGTTCACGTAGTAATTTTGTTGCATTTAAGGGTAAAAAATCTTTAACTAAACTGAAGCCAAATATTTGCATACTGTAAATATGCTGGCTTATGGTCTTCTCGTCTAGTAAATCAGTAGTTGAAAATTCCATGATATTTAGAAGTTGTATTTTTCGTTAACAACGTAAAGTGGACGACCCTGAGCTTCTCTTAAAATACGCCCAATATATAGGGATGCAAAGCCAATAACAGAAATTTGTGTGCCGCCAAGGAATATTATGATGGAAATCAATGAGATATAACCTTTTTGGTATTCCATGAAATAAAGGCTAGAAATTAAAAGATAAACAATTAATAAAAAGCCAGTTAATGCAATTGAAATTCCCAGTTTAACTATAATCAACAATGGATAATCGGAGAACGAAATAATCGACTCAACAGCCATCATCAACCTTTTTTTGAATGTATAAGAAGATCTACCTTTCATTCTAACTTGATGATTGATAGATAAAAAACCGTGTTTAAAGCCAAGCCAATTCTCTAAACCAGGCAAATATCGTGACTTTTCATGAAGTTGGTTATAAGCATTTACGAATTTCCTGTTCATAACTCTTATTGTAGCAACATTCAAAGGCGTATTGCTTTTTGTAAGATAATTCAATACAATATTGAATGTTTTCGAAGTCAATCGATTGATAATCGAAGTATTTCGTTTTTCAACTAACCCAAAAACAATATCAAATTTACCTTCAATAAGAAATTGGATTAGATTTGGAATTTCAGACGGAGGATCCTGCATATCCACATTTAACATTCCAACATATTCTCCTTTTGCGTACCTGTAGCCGCAGCTTAAGGCAATATGTTGACCAAAGTTTCTGCTAAGGTCAATTACTTTAACAAACCGAAATTCTTCTGTGAGTCTAGTAAGATAATCAATAGAATTGTTTGAACTTCCATCATTAACAAAAATTAATTCAGTGCTTTCAGAAATGTCCCTGGTATTTAAAAAATTTTGAAAGACAATTTCAAATGTTTTGGAAAATTCAGCAGCTAAATCTCCATCATTATAAATAGGCACGATTAATGAATATTGCATAGCTTTCTACCTAAACAATTGAACCAAATTTGATTGGAAGTTTCATTGATCTGAAATTTTTATTTGTTAGTATTAAGAAATAGTAATATTATATATTTTCCTAAAGTGATCATACTTTTTATAATCATACTTAATTATCACCAAATGCTGCTGGCCTAATCTCGGATCGGAAAGCTTCGCCTTATTTATCTTTTGAAAATACTTCCTTTCCTCCTCCAAAGGAATACTAAACCATTGTGCACCATTTGTCGATTTTATCATATTTCTATTTCGAAAATCTCGTTATTTGTTTTGCATGACATCAAACAACACAAAAACATAATCCAAGGCGATAAAATCAAAAATCCTTTCCAAGGGATATTGTTGGATTGTGTAATTGCTATCCTCTTACTCATTGCGTGTAAATCCATGCAAACGTATGAAAAATAAAACCAAATTTCTATTACGAAAGCAATTTTAAGTTGATACAACTCCCAGTCGTAATGATGACCCTACACTGTTTTTCTTTAAGGCCGAAACTTTTCTTCTAAAAAGTCCACCTCACACCCGTGTACACCATCGCACCGAAGGTTGGCCCCCAAATGAATGAGGCATCGAAAAAGCCACTGTGCGGGTTCTCAGGTGAAATAATCTGTCGACTCTGACGCACATTCGTGAGGTTTTCACCACCGATGTACACCGCTACTTTCTTGAAGTTTCGAGTTACTTGTGCATTCACTAGCGCATAATCGGGTGAGCGGTCGTCCATTTGATATTCCACCGGATTTCCAGCAGTTGATGGCAAACGCTTGCTACCGATGTAGTTCACCGTTAAATCGACCATCCACTTGTCTTTCCGAGAGTGAAAACTCAAATTGGCTAATGCACGATGCATGGCGGTAAACGGACGTTCAATTTCTCCAGTGCTGTTGTAATACACACGTGCATCGGTGAAACGGTAAGCCAATTTCAAATTGAAACGGTTGCCAATCTCTTGGTAATAATCCAATTGCAAACTGGTGGACGATGTTTTGCCTTCCACATTGTAGAAATGCACCAACTGCGCATCACCGTCTAAATCCACCATCACTTGTCGTTCAAACCATGTGTAGTAAGCATCCGCTGCTAAGGTTCCATCGCGCTTGCCAATTCTAAAATCGAACTGCAAACTCGTTCCGCCGTTCCAGGCTATTTCAGGCCTTAAATCGTACGCTGGACTGATCGATCCTAATACGCTGGTTTGAAAACGCAGATCTCGTGCACTCACCAAATAAGCAAAGTTCTCAGCAATTACATTTGCTGTGCGCTGCCCTCTTCCACCCGATGCACGGATCGAAAATTTGTCGGTCCATTGAAATTTGTAATGCACCCGTGGAGTTAAAAAGGATCCAAAAAGATTGTTGATATCGCCACGTAAACCTGTAACCAAGGTCGATCGTCCGTAATAACCGGTATACTCGAAAAATGCCCCAACCACTGTTTCATTTCTGAGGAAGGGTGTACCAATGTAATATTCATCATATTGGTCGGCTTGAAGATTGGCTCCAGTTCTGAATTTATGGTTCGAATTGCCAATGATGCTCTGATAAAACAAGTTTCCATTGTAACTCATTTGCTTAGCATCGTACCAACGAAAATCAAACACATCTTTCTGCTTGTAATACTGAGCGTTACCTAAAATTCCGATGCTCTTGTAAGGCTTCCCCGGGAATTTATAGCCCATCTTGAACATCACATCCGCTTGCTGTGCCTTGTGGTAATAATGGTAATTGTGATCCACCAACGGGTCGCTCCCTGTGTGCAAGGTTCCTGCATGGCGTTCATCCTGAACATAACGCACTGCGAGCTGCGACGACAATCCTTTCGGACCTACATACATCCAACGGTGCATGATGTTCGCCTGTCCCCCGTCGGGGCTATCCATAAACCCATCACCGTTCTGATCCAACGCATTGTTCATGTGACTTGCATGCGCTAACACGTTTGACGACCAACGCTCGTTAATTCTGAAAACCTTCACATAGTTGGCTTCCATCCTACCCATATTGTTTAGGTAAGCATTCAATAAGCCATCCGATTTGCAATCGGGCTTCTTCAACTCGGTGTTGATTTGTCCAGCAACCGACTCGTAACCATTGGCAACCGATCCTACACCTTTCGATACTTGGATCGATTCTACCCAACTTCCTGGAACCATGTTCAAGGCCGAATTGATGCCCAATCCGCGCATCAGCGGAAGATTCTCGACACTCAATTGGGTGTAAATTCCAGCGAGACCAAGCATCTGGATTTCCTTACTGCCCGTTACAGCGTTTGTGGTTGAAATATCGACCGTTGCGTTGTTTTGGAAACTTTCCGACAAGTTGCAACAGGCTGCTTTGTAGAGTTCGGTTTCGGTGATGATCTCCGTTTTGATCGGGTTGATCGTCGACAAAAGTGTAGATTGTTTTCCACCCTGAACTTCAACTTCGCCCAACATCGATTTCTGCTCTAAAATGAGCGAAAGGCTTTGTTGACGGTCGAATCGGATGGTATCGGATTTAAAACCAGTCATCGAAACAATGAGTTGATTTCCACTTTCCCAACTGGGGAAGGAAAATCGACCCAAACTGTCTGTTGTGATCGCGGTGTTCGATGGTTGATGCTGAACAACCGCCCCTGGAAGCGGCGAAATTTTTCCATTGTTGTTGCCCTGAACAATACCCTCTATTTGTGCAAAGAGCGATGCGTTCAATCCCAAGAAAACCAACAACAATTGCAGGAATTTGCTGCTATTAGTCGTGACTTCCATGGTCGTGATTCCGGTTATATTGACAACAATGATCGAGTTTTTTGTACGCTTCTTCGGGCGCTTTCAACGAATCTACATCATAACCCATGTTGAGAATTTCCTGCTTCAAAAAAGCAAGATCTACTTTTTGGGGATTGTAAGTGAGTTCGAGTTCTTTCTTTTCGAGGTTGTAATCGGCTACTTTAACGCCTTTTACGTCAACCGCTGTTTCGATGCGCTTTTTGCACATTTCGCAACTTCCCGGAACCTGAAGGATTACAGTAGTATTCTGCGCTGAAAGTTCAGTTCCAGCAAAGGTGGCCACACTTAAAAGTGCAGCAACAATTATTTTTTTCATGATTGTATCTGTTTGAAGGTGAATGAATTCTAGAAGAAATTCAATCCTAAATCAACAGTGTACGAAAAGCAATCACCCGATCAGGCGGAGGTAAATCAGAAAAAAATTGGTAAGACTCTTCAGTGAAGGTAGAATAATACGCAACGAACTGAAAATCTTGTGTTAAGGGAGCAACGTCTGCTTGAAAATTGAAATCAAACGTTTCTGATGATGACAAATGTGAATCGTCGGAAGCTTTCAGGAAAATACCAGAATCTTCACAGCATGAAGAGTCAGATTCATCAGGACATTCGCAGCAATCATCAGGAATTAACAAACTCACACAGCTCAATTCGCCTCCGCAGTAGTGCATATTCAGCGTGAGCCCGGTTACAGAAACTAGGTAGCTGAATGCAAACAGAAGGATGGAAAATTGACGAATCATTCGAGAATTTCTACGGCTTGAAAACCTACTGCGTCTAATGCCTCAATAACGACCGATGATGAAAGCTCAGTATATGGAATTTCAAGAATCTTGTCATCCACTTGAGTATCGACCTTCCAATTGCCTGAACCAACTTGAGCATCAAGCGATGGCGTAACCGCACGAATGCAGCTTCCACAGTTGATATTGGTCTTAAATCGCAATGTTTTCATCTCGTTATACCATTTGAAATGCTAAACCGTTTTGCTTGAATTACTTCAATTTTTCAATTAGGTTTGGCATCACAAATTATGCAGCACAAATTTATCATTTTTCTGATCGCAATCACCACGATTTTGCCTCAGAAAAGTTTCGCCCAAATCCAGAAGTGCAGAGTTTACTTCAATCACAAGTCGGCCAAGAACTTCGATGCCAAAAGTTATTTCGATGCTAAAGCGATCGAGCGCCGCATTCGTCAAGAGTTGCCGCTTTACGACTGGTACGATTTGCCCGTTGATGCCGAATATCTTCAAGCAGTTGAAATTAATTCCGAGCGTTTAATCATGCATTCACGTTGGCTCAATGCAGCGGTAGTATTAGCGAATCCTGAGCAAATCGAAAAAATCAAAGCCTTCAGTTTTGTAAAGGAGGTAGAAATTTCTGCTCCGCAGACAGTTAGCATCGCGGGAACACTCGACAGCACCGATTCTGATGTGAATGAGGTGCTTGCAAGCCAGATTTCAAGAATGGGTTCTGCCTCCATGGAAGCGAAACAGCTGAACGGCAAGGGCATTCGGGTAGCCA
Organism: Bacteroidota bacterium; assembly: GCA_947460255.1. Taxonomy (GTDB): domain Bacteria; phylum Bacteroidota; class Bacteroidia; order M30B66; family M30B66; genus CAMCXT01. The sequence continues at coordinate 12,444 of CANHIS010000065.1, read as the reverse complement.
TTTTTGACGTAGGTTTTTCGGGAGCTGAGAAGCATAAAGCATTCGAGCACCTGCGCGCCAACGGAAGAATTCTCAAGACTTGGGATTTCGTAAAAAATGAAGAAGACGTTTACAAAGGTGGATGGCATGGAACAGCCGTTTGGTCTTGTATTGGCGGTAAAATCAATAACCAGTGGTCGGGCTTGGCGTGGGATGCAGAATTCCTTCTCGCACGAACAGAAATCGGAAAACGCGAACCATTCTCCGAAGAAGAAAATTGGGTAGCTGCTGCCGAATGGGCAGATAAAAACGGTGCCGATATCATCAACAGTTCTTTAGGCTACACCGAAGCACGATACTTCCCCGAACAAATGAACGGAAGGAAAACTTTCATTACCCGAGGCGCCAATTTGGCTGCCCAAAAAGGCATGTTGGTCATCAATGCAGCTGGTAATGAAGGCGATGGAAATTGGAAAATTATTGGTGCTCCAGCCGACGCCGACTCTGTGCTCTCTGTTGGTGGTGTTGAACCTTGCTGCGATTACAAAATCAGCTTTAGCTCTTACGGTCCAACGGCCGATAAACGTCTTAAACCCAACGTCGCAGCTCAAGGAAGAGCATTGTGCGCAGTGGCTAACGGCACCAACACTGTTGATGGGACATCTTTCGCTTCTCCACTCATGGCAGGCTTCGCAGCTTGTATGTGGCAAGCAAACCGTACCCTCAAAAATATGGAGATGTTCAAGGCTTTGGAGCAATCAGGACACCTTTATCCTTATTACGATTACGCCCACGGTTACGGGGTTCCACATGTAGATCGTTTCAAAAAGGATCAAACTGAAACGAACCAATTTGTGATCGAGCAAGATCCATCAGGACTTGAATTGTCGGTAAAAATTAACGAAGAATCATTCGATCCGGCAGCCGAAGAAGGGAAACAATTGTTGTACTACGCCATCGTTCGTCCTTCGGGATTAATTGAATCTTACTACGTTTTGCATGTAACCGAAAGAGTTCCATTGAGAATCAACGTGAACGCTTACAGCAAAGGCAATATTTTCAGAGTGCATTACAAAGGTCAAACTTCAGAAACCGAATTCAAATGAAGATAAAATTTCACAAAACGCTTGTCCTTTGGGCATTGCTCCCATTTTCTTTACAAGCTCAACAAGTGATGTTAAGCGAAGACGTAGCAATCGATTCAACCGTTGCTAAACGTGGTCCGAATAGAAAGCACCATACACACTCTTTCATGTCGTTCGGTACTGTTGTTGATGAAGGTTCCGCCGGAGCGAAAGTCGTGCGTCCAAGAATGGATTACTTTAATCTAGGCGTTCGATACAAGCGTCGATTGGCTGAACATTTCGCCGTAGGTTTTGATGTAGCTTACGGAATAGAAGATTATCGACTCAAACAAGAAGCAGGTAAAAAACTTCCAGATACATTGTTAAACAATAGGGAAAGAATGATTTTCAGCAGCTTCGCTGGAGGGCTTTACATGCGTTTCAATTATGGCCGAAGGGGAAATCAACTAGGCAAATACATCGATTTGGGTGGATATGGGAACATTGTTTTTGACCATACTCATTTCACCAAAAACAAACAGGCAGATGGCTCAACGATTCGTTCAAGAACCACTGGTTTGAATTATTATCAATTGTTGAATTATGGCTTGAGTGCGCGTGTAGGCTTTAATAAGTTCGTTCTTTTCGGACAGTATCGGATGTCGAACATGTTTTACGGCGACAAGAATCTCCCTGAATTGCCGCGCATTCTAGCAGGTCTTCAATTTGTTTTAAGCTAGTCTTGAGAATTGCGGTAAACACAAGATTATTGCTGAAAGGCAAACTTGAAGGCATTGGCTGGTTTAGCTACGAAACACTTTCTAGAATTACCAAACAGCATCCTGAACACGAGTTTATTTTCCTGTTCGACCGACCGTTCAACAAAGATTTTCTCTTTGCCGAAAACGTGAAGGGAACTTGGATGGGCCCGCCAACGCGTCACATCAAACTCTTCCATCCATGGTTTGAATGGGTTGTACCTTGGATGCTCAAGCGCATAAAAGCAGATTTGTTTTTAAGTCCCGACGGACATATTTCACTTTCAACGAATATTCCGACAGTTGATGTGATTCATGACCTGAATTTTCATCACATGCCCGAAACGCTTCCACCAGCCATTCGGGATTATTACAATTCGTATTTCCCACGATTCGCTCAAAAATCGAAGCGGATCGCTACCGTTTCAGAATACACCAAGCAAGATTTGGTAAAATCGTATGGTGTAGATCCATCGAAAATAGACGTCACTTGGAATGGCTGCAACACCCGTTATCAGCCGCTAGGCACGAGTGAAATTTCTGCAACACGCCAAAAGTACACCAACGGGAAGCCTTACTTTCTGTTTATCGGGTTGATTATCCCAAGAAAAAACCTGCACCGTTTGCTCACAGCATTTGATCGGTTTAGAACTGAAACAGGCTTGGATGTTGATCTCATCGTTGTAGGCGAACGCAAATGGTGGGATGAAACACATGAAGCCGCTTTCAGCGGGATGAAGCACCGAGAGAACGTGAAGTTTTTAGGACGTCTCGAACCTGATGAATTGGCGCGTGTGCTTGGATCAGCGTTGGCGCTTACCTATGTGCCTGTATTTGAAGGATTCGGAATTCCGATTTTGGAAGGATTTGCCGCGGGCGTTCCAGTGCTTACCTCAAATGTGACTTCCATGCCTGAAGTAGCAGGTGAAGCTGCAGTTTATGCAGATCCTTTCAGTATTGAATCGATTGCTGCAGGATTAAAACAAATTGCCACCGAAGAAGCCAATAATTTAATGCGAGTGGAAGCTGGATTTGAACGAAAAAAGGAATTTTCGTGGGACAAAACAGCTGGCTTGCTTTGGAACTGCATCGAAAAGGCGATGTAACGTATCCAAATCGTTTTTTTTGAAATACCGAATTAGACATTCGAACAAGAAAGAGATCCGATCCCAATCGGGCAAAAAAAAGCCGGTCCCGCAAGCGAGACCGGTAAAACAATAAAATTAACCTAACCTTAACTTTTCATTGTTTTCGAACATCCGAAGATGTACGGGCTTAACCCACTGCAACAATAGTGAGTTTTAATCTTTTGACAAAATAAAAACAATCAGGAACTTACATGCTCAACGCTCACATTCCCACAACAGTATGTTAATAAATCATTTATACTAACAATCTAAACAAGAAACTCATTGACAAAAGTTATTGAATTCTAAATTTTCGTCTCTGAGAAAATGCTGTAGGGGATTAGAAACAGTACTTATTCTCAGCAATGAGTTTTTGAGCAATTCGCTGACGTGCGTCTTTGGTATTCATTGGCGCAACTTTCGTAAAGCGACGTAATCCCATCAACATCATTTTTTGCTCATCACCATCTGCAAACGAATTGATTGCATTTTTTCCGGCAACCTGAATTCGATCTGCTGCATCGTTGATATACGTCCGAGCAATATCGATTTGTAAGGCTGCTTCCGCTTCTCCAACTTGACTTGTTAGTTTCTCCGCACGCAGCAATACCGATTCAGTTACATACAATTCAATCATCATATCGGCGATGTTCATCAGAATTTCCTGCTCTTTCGCCAAGGTCATCATCAGTTTTTGCACTGCCGAACCAGCTACCATTAAAACTGCCTTTTTAAATCCTGTGATGTATCGCTTTTCGGCGGCAAATAAACTGTCGTCTTGGTCACCAAAATCAGGAATCGACATCAGCTCGTTTGCTACAGCCATTGCTGGTCCCATGAGGTCGAGTTCGCCTTTCATGGCGCGCTTCAACATCATATCCACAGTAAGCATTCGGTTGATTTCGTTGGTACCTTCGAAAATTCGGTTGATGCGGGCATCGCGGTAAGCACGATCCATTGGTGCTTCAGCCGAATAGCCCATTCCACCATAAATCTGAACACCTTCATCCACAACATAATCGAGTGTTTCTGAACCATGCACTTTCATGATTGCACATTCAACAGCGAATTGCTCTACACTTTTCAATTTGGCTTTTGCAGGATCCATTCCATCAGCAACCAATAGGTCGTAGGCATCGTCGATGTTTTGTCCGATGCGGTAGGTTGCAGCCTCCGAAGCATAGGTCTTAATCGCCATTTCTGCCAATTTGTGGCGTATCGCTCCGTACTTAGAAATCGGACGGCCAAACTGCTCACGTTCATTGGCATAATTTACAGCTGTCGAGATACATTGCTTTGTGCCCCCGATGGCTGCTGCAGCAAGCTTGATTCTTCCGATATTCAAGATGTTCACTGCGATTTTAAATCCGTTCTGACGTTCAGAAAGCATGTTTTCCACAGGAACCATACAATCGTTCAAAAACACTTGAACGGTAGATGATCCCTTGATGCCCATTTTCTTTTCTTCCTCGTTTAGAGAAAGGCCTGGATAGCCACGTTCTACGATAAAAGCACTGAGATTTTCATCATCATCAATCTTAGCGAAAACGGTGTACACATCTGCAAATCCACCATTGGTGATCCACATTTTTTGTCCGTTGAGGATGTAATGTTTCCCATCATCGCTCAATTTCGCTTTGGTTTTGCCGCTGTTAGCATCCGATCCACTGCTTGGCTCTGTTAAGCAATAGGCTGCTTTCCATTCGCCAGAAGCCAATTTGGGAATGTATTTCTGCTTTTGGGCTTCGGTGCCATAATAGAGAATTGGCAAGGTTCCAATGCCTGTATGCGCTGAAAGTGCCACTGCGAAAGAAAATCCCGCACCTGCTACTTCTGCTACAAGCATGGAGGTATTGAAATCTTTTCCAAATCCGCCGTATTCTTCAGGCACCGAAACACCCATCAAACCTAGCTCACCGGCCTTGTCGAGCAAGGATGGCATCAAACCGGGCTCAAGTTTATCGATGCGATCAAGGTGTGGATGCACCTCTGCATTGAGGAAATCTTGCGTGGTTTGCGCAATCATTTGTTGTTCTTCCGACCAATTTTCTGGAATGAAAATATCTTCAGCATGGGTATCCTTGATAAGGAATTCGCCGCCTTTGGTGATGTTTTTTTGTTCGGTGCTCATGGCTATGGATTTTATGGAAAGGAGAAGTTGAAAGGGGAAAGGGAAAAGTTAAAAGGGGAAAGTAGAAAGTAGAAAGTAAAAAGGGAAAAGTAAAAAGGGAAAAGGGGAAAGACTAGAGACTAAAGACTCAGTACTAAAGACTAATAGCGTTCGAAAATACCAGCGGCGCCTTGTCCGGTGCCGACGCACATGGTTACCATGCCGTATTTTTGGTTTCGGCGTTTCATTTCATTGAAGAGTTGCACTGTGAGTTTTGCACCAGAACAGCCAAGTGGATGCCCAAGAGCTATCGCTCCACCGTTCACATTTACTTTTTCGGGATTAATATCTAAAGTGCGCAATACAGCCAGTGATTGCGACGCAAAAGCTTCATTGAGCTCAATGAGGTCGATTTGCTCCATCGTCATGCCTGCTTGTTTGAGGGCTTTCGGAATGGCATACACTGGTCCAACGCCCATAATTCTTGGAGGCAAGCCTGCCACGCCATAAGAAACCATGCGACCAACTGGCTCTAAACCAAGTTCTTTCATCAACCGCTCCGACATTAACAGCACGAATGCAGCACCATCGGATGTTTGAGAGGAATTTCCGGCCGTTACCACACCATCGGCAGCAAAAACTGGTTTGAGTTTCGCCAGTTTATCAAGGGCAGTATCAGCCCGAGGACCTTCATCTGTATCAACGATATACTTACGGGTTTTGCGCTTTTCTTTTTCATCGAGGAAGATCTCTTCTATCTCAATTGGAACAATACCATCTTTGAATTTCCCATCCTGAATTGCTGCAATGGCCTTTTGGTGAGAATGGTATGAAAACACATCTTGGTCTTCACGACTAATGTCATACTCTTTTGCAACAGCTTCTGCCGTAAGCCCCATGCCCCAATAATAATCTGCGTTGCTTTTCGCGATCTCATAATTCGGCACGATCCTCCATCCCCCGAAAGGGATAGGCGACATACATTCCACACCACCAGCGATGATGCAATCTGCCTGCCCCGACTGAATTTTCGCAGCCGCAATGGCAATCGTTTCAAGTCCTGAAGCGCAGTAGCGATTCACTGTCATACCAGGCACTTTGTCGGTACCTAGTCCGAGTAGCGAAATCATACGACCGATATTCAGGCCTTGCTCAGCTTCAGGCGTAGCATTACCAACGATCACGTCATCCACGCGATCTTTGTCTAACTGCGGAATCGATTTCATTAAGTGCTCAATAACACGCGCTGCGAGGTCGTCGGGACGTGTAAAACGAAACATTCCGCGAGGTGCTTTTCCTACTGCAGAACGAAAGCCGGTGATGATGTATGGGGTGGTCATATTGTTCGAGTATAACGTACAACGTAATTCGTATTACGTTTTTGTTTATTGATGATTTGGAGAATTTCGATTATTACGATCTATTGTTTTTCGTATGGAATGTTGAAGGTTGATATTCATTCGAATGATTGTATCCAAGTGTTCTAAGATTTGAAAACGTTCTGTATCAGACAGGTAATTTCTTCGATACGAAAGTTCAGTTTGAAATTGAAGTTCTGATGCAGAACCATTCGAAACTCCGAGAAAGTGATAAAACTCCTTTTGAGAATTTCTCCCTGCTCCTTCGGCGATGTTCGAACCAATAGAAACAGCACATCGGCGCATCTGATCGCAAAGCCCAAATCTCTCCTGTGCAGGAAATTTGGCTGTTACTTCATAAATGAAATCGGCTAGATCCAGCGATTTTTGCCAAGTTCTAAGTTTCGTTGCGTCATTCATTTTCACTCTTTTTCAGTTCACTTATCTTTATTTTAGATCATTCTTTCTTTGATCCTTCGATGGTTATTCAATTAACATTTTTACTTTCCTTATTCGTAAATCGCAGCTCGTAACACTTAATACGTTGTACGCTATACGAAATACGTACAACATCAATTCCTCAACACCTTCCCAGTCGTTAAAATGCTCTGAATTCGTTCGAGGGTTTTCTTTTCGGCGCAGAGGCTGAGGAAGGCTTCTCTTTCGAGGTCGAGCAGGTATTGTTCGGAAACTTCGGTTGGAGCACTGAGGTCGCCACCGCAGAGCACATAGCCGAGTTTTTCGGAGATTTTCTTGTCGTGCTCGGAGATGTAATGCCCGCTAAACATTGTGTTAGCACCAGCGTAAACCATTCCCAATCCTGATCGACCGAGCACTTTGATGTCGCGGCGCATCACAGGTTTGGTGTAGCCTGCATCAGCCAATTCGATCACTGATTTCTTGGCTTCAGCGATGCGGCGGTTGGCGTTTGGAACGATCTGATCGCGGCCTGGAACCAAGATTCCGAGGTTGAATGCATCTTTCGCAGAAGTGGCCACTTTCGCCTGACCAATCGTGAGGAATCGGTCGCGTAAAGTGTTCACTTGGATATCTCCATCACGCATAGCGTCGGATGCGCGAAGTACAAATTCTTTGGTTCCTCCGCCAGCGGGGATGAGTCCAACGCCGAATTCCACGAGTCCGATGTAGGTTTCTGCAGCAGCAACTACTTTGTCAGCGTGAAGGTTCATTTCGCAGCCGCCGCCGAGGGTTAGTCCTTGTGGTGCTGTTACAACCGGAACCGATGAGAATCGGATGCGCATCACGGTATTTTGAAAGGCACGGATGGAGAAGTCGATTTCGTCGTATTCCTGTTCCACTGCCATCATGAATACCATCGCGAGATTGGCACCAGCGGAGAAATTAGGAGCATCGGAGCCGATCACCAAACCACGGAAATCTTTCTCGGCAATTTCGATCGCTTTCTGAACGCCTTGCAAAACCTCCGTTCCGATGGAATTCATCTTGGTATGGAACTCAAGGTTTAGCACACCATCGCCAATGTCGGTGAGTGTTGTGCCACTGTTTTTCCAAACGGTGTTGGTTGGGCGAATGTGGTCGAGGATGATAAAATGCTCGTATCCAGGAATCGATTTGTACGATTTGGATGGGATGTCGTAGTAAAGTTTGCGGCCGTTTTCGATCTTGTAAAACTGAGTGTGGCCTGCAGCAAGCATGTCTTTAACCCAAGAATTCACTGTAATGCCAGCGGTTTCCATGGCTGAAAGACAATCTTGAAGTCCCATGGCATCCCAAGATTCGAACGGACCAAGTTCCCAGCCGAAACCAGCTTTCATGGCTTCATCGATACGATAAAGTTCATCAGCAATTTCTGGGATTCGGTTCGATACGTAGCTGAATAATTGGAAGAAGTTTTTCCGGTAGAAATCGCCAGCCTTATCCTTTCCGTTGATGAGTACTTTGTAGCGTTCGCGTAGATTTTCGATGGTTTTGGTTTGCTCAAGCGTGGCGAATTTCACCTTCAGCTGAGGCTTGTATTCTAGGGTTTGAAGATCAAGCGCAAGGATTTCGGATTTGCCCGAATCGTTCTTTACTTTCTTGTAGAAACCCTGTCCGGATTTATCGCCCAGCCAGCGGTTTTCGTTCATTTTGAGAATGTACTCAGGCAGTTCGAAATAGGCTTTGGCTTCATCGTTCGGACAGTTGGCTTTGAGTCCGTTGGCGACATTTACTAGTGTGTCCAAACCAACCACATCGGTTGTGCGGAAAGTGGCAGATTTTGGTCTGCCTAGAACTGGACCTGTGAGCTTGTCCACCTCTTCAACGGTGAGTCCCATTTCGCGCACTGTGTGAAAAAGGGCGAGAATGCTGAATACCCCTACTCGATTGGCAATGAATGCAGGCGTGTCTTTGCAGAGAACGGTGGTTTTTCCGAGGAAAAGATCACCGTAGTTCATCAAGAAATCCACAACATCAGGAGCTGTTTCTGCAGTTGGGATGATTTCGAGGAGTTTGAGGTATCGCGGCGGATTGAAGAAGTGCGTTCCACAGAAGTGTTTCCGAAAATCGTCTGATCTACCTGCAGCCATGAGGCTGATCGGAATTCCGGAAGTGTTGGAAGTGATGAGTGTTCCGGGTTTACGGAATTGCTCCACTTTTTCGAACAGCGATTGTTTGATGTCGAGGCGTTCCACCACAACTTCGATCACCCAATCCGCGGTAGCGATATCCTTCAAATTGTCATCGAAATTCCCTGTTTTGATGCGCTTCGCAACCGATTGATCGAAGACAGGAGATGGATTCGATTTAAGTGCGAACGCCAAAGCCTCGTTCACGATCTTGTTACGGAACGCCGGTTGACTGGCCAATGCAGGATCGGCACCTTCAGGAAGTTTGGGAACGATATCGAGCAAGAGCACTTCAGCACCGATATTGGCGAAATGACAAGCAATTCGAGAGCCCATGACTCCAGAACCTAATACGGCAACTTTGCGGATACTTCTTTTCATACGGTTATATTTTTTTCTGATTCGCTGGCGAGCATCACTTCGTTGATGACTTCGAAGAATACGGCAAGTTTTTCAGGGGCAATTTTCTGTCTTACAAGGTGGTTAAAGTTGAGAACGGCTTGACGTGCAGCTTCACGTTTTTCTTTCCCAAGAGGTGTTAAAAAGATGCGCACCAAGCGTTTGTCGCGGGGATCTGCTTGGCGATAAATTATCCCAGCATCCTCTAGATTCTTTAATGTGCGTGTGAGCGATCTTGATTCAAGTCCAATCAACGGGGCAATCTTGGTGGCTGGTGTGCCCTTTTCTGCATCAATGTTAAGTAGCACGAAACCTACAGAAGTGGAAGAACCGTGCTTTGACGCAACAGTGTTATACATCCTGTAGATTCCGTGCCACGCGGTTTTAATGTTAAAGCAAACAGTTTCTTCGGCTTTCATGTGAAGCAAACATAAATCAAAATATGTTATGCATGCATACCTTTTTTTGTTAAAGAATGTTAAAAGGTTGGTGAGTCTCGTATCATGTTCATGTTATGTAACCTGGGACTTAAGTCTCAGGCTGCAAAAGTCCTAGGCTGCGAACTTATAAGATGCAGGACCATCAGACCAACCCGCAGCCTAAGACTTTAGTCCTAGGTGAACGAAAATCAATTTGCTTTTTTGAACACCCAACAACCCTTTGAGGCCGATAAAATCCTCCACGATTTTGAAAGAGCGATCGAATCTAAAGCAGTTCGAAACTGTTGTTCGTTTAATGGGTACGGTCCTTCAAGTTCCGACACAACGATGTAGTTAGCATCTTTCACTGTAGGGAATTGATAGATGGATTCACGCAAGGAAAGATGTGGTAAAAACGGACTTTGTGCTGAAACAATAGCATTGGTAGGAATTGCAGCCAATTGTGTGTGCACTTCACTTACATCATAATTGCGAACGTAATGTGCAGATTGGTAAAATCGGATGGTGGATTTGTTGGTGAAGATTGCCGATCGATCCATCATTTTCACAGTGCTCACAAGGCATCCGATTAAAATTATGGAAGCAAACAGATACTGTGATTTTAAACTTTTCAATTTCGACAGGACCACAAAAACACCAATGGCTAAAACAGGTGCGAATTCGATGCAGTATTGCGCATACACACCCCAGAGATGAAAATTGTCGTGAAACAATTTCTGGAAAAAGATTGGCACTAGCATCAATAAATATGCAGGCCGAAACAATAAAATCGGTAAGCCCGACAAGAAAAGCAGCAGAAAAAGCTCGGATTTCACACCTTCTCCGAGTGGCTCATGGGTGTGGTTGCTGAGCATCGTTTCAAAAGCCGCAAAAGGATGCGCCAACATATATTTAATCGCTGCTCCGAAATCTGTTCCTAATGCAGAATAATGAAAATGCACGTAATCTTTTCCGTTTGAAAATGCTGGCATCACAACCATCGTTATAGCCAAAAAATAAAATGCTGAAAATGCTGAAATCAGTAATAATGGAAATCGTTTGGACTTGTGGCTTCGATATTCCCAAAGCAATCCCAAAGACACAAAGAACATCCACAGCGACATGTTTTCTTTACCGACACAAATAAAAAGTGCCAACAAAAATGCTTTGTATATTTTATGTTGATGCACTGCAATGAAAAACCACGGCAATACACAAGCAGCAACTACATTGCTATGGTAATCGAATGAAACAGCCGAAAAAACACCAAAAAATAAAAGAAAAAAAGCGGCGCCAGATTTAGATAAAAAATCACTTTGGGTAATTAATTTTAAATACTTGAAAATTCCGAAGGAACCAAGCACCAACGCAATTATTTGAACAAGCAAGAGCGTATAAGTTCCAAATAAAAAAGACAGTGGCGCCCACAGCATTAAATACAAATCAAAGTGATCTGCCAATAAATTGGTTGGATCATTTAGAAATGCAGTACTATCGTTCCATTGGAAATTTCGGTAATCATACAATGCATTGGTATAGGCGCCTAAATCAAGCGCATAGGTTCGAAAAAGTGTATGATTCACCAACGAAATAACTGCGAAAAGGACTCCAAAAAAGCCCAACAATGGAAGCATTTTCGAAGTATCTGTTTGCTTGAATTTTGATGGTTTCAACATTTGCATCATCCCTCCCACTCTGCAAATGAAATTCCTGATTCACGAATATCTTTCCAAAAATGAGGATAGGATTTCGATACAACTTCTGGATTACGAATAGCCAATTTGTAAACTACCGTTACCAATGCAGTAAACGACATTGCCATTCGGTGATCGTTGTAAGTTTCAACAATGAGCGTTTTACTGAAATCGGGCGACAATCCCGAACATTCTAATTGATCATCACCATGCACCAACAATTCGAATTTGATTTTTTTCAATTCTTGTTGCATTGCTTTTAAGCGATCGGATTCTTTGATTCTCAAGGTTTTCAATCCTGAAATTCTCGCCTTAATTTTTAGTGCAACCAATACCACAACTAATGTTTGAACCAAGTCGGGAAAATTGCTTGCGTCTAAATCGATTTCATCAGTATTTACTGGCACTTTAGTCAAGCGTATTCCCTTTTCTTCTTGCACTGAACTAACACCGAGATTTTCGAAAATACTCGCACAAATCGCATCACCCTGCAAACTCTCGATTTTCAATCCACGCAAAAATACACTTCCTCGATTTGCTAAAGCCAACATCGCATACCAATACGATGCGGCCGACCAATCGCGTTCAACAGGAAAAATACCAGCATTCCAATTTGCTTGTCCAACATGAATATTATTCCCCGAATAATCAATCGAAACGCCTGATTTTCGGAGAATATCAATGGTCATTTCTAAATAAGATGCAGAAACCAATTCACCTTGAAGTTCAATTTCCAAAGGACTTTTCAGTAAAGGTGCAACCAATAAAATAGCGGTTAGAAATTGACTTGAAACTCCTGCCTCAATGGTAATTTTTCCGCCCTTTAATTTTTTGCCTAAAATTCTCACTGGTGCAAAACCTTCTTTTTCAAGGCAAATAATTTCGGCTCCTAAAGAACGTAAAGCCTCAATGAGCAAGTGTTGCGGACGTTCTTTTAGTCTGTCTGTT